>RECF01000036.1 GCA_007694145.1 Acholeplasmatales bacterium
GTTTGGGGGCCAAGATTGTGCTCGTGGATGATTTGCATCTGATTCTTGTTTTCTTCGATCATGATGGTGTTGATTTCCTTGACTGCCCGCAAGGACATGCTGTGATACTGGGTGAATCCTTTCAGGTCGGCAAAGTCACCGATGATTTTTTCATCGTCAAGAAACACCTGCAGGTTCTCGATTCTGTCTTCTTTAGTCTTATGGCTCGTCAATACAGCCGCAATCTGATCGATTGTCTCATCTTCGAGCGTGCAGTGATGCGCCTGCATGATTTTGAGCATCTTCTGATAGCCGTCGAACGTGCTGATCAATGGTTTTTTGTTGGCGTCAATCCGATGGTTTGTAATGTATTCAGGTTCTACACCAAGACTTTTAGCGAGAGCCTCAAACGGTTTCGTTTTGGGTGGTAGACATCCCTTCTCCCGTATCGTGCCAAGCAACCTTAGTTTAGTCTCTGTCGTGATAGGTTGATTGTGCACTTTCAGGTTGTTCAAGTCGTTGAGAAAATTGAAGATTTCCACAGAAATCGCCAATTTTGGAGCTCTGAGTTCTTCGGGATAAACACTACACTTCCCGCGCATCAGTTCAATTAGATTGAATGTTTCAACGACACCTTCTTCGTTGCGGCGGAAACGCCCGTATGGTGTTGGCGATGTTAAAGACCCTGGACCTTCGCTGTAGTGTCTCCTCGTCGAAATCAAGTCGCGAATTGCTTCAGCCACGTTGTCGGGGATGTTTTGTGTCTTAAGCAAAGCATCGAGTTCTCTCAGGTAATCTTCCGTATGAAAAATATTCTCCGACCCGCGAATCTGGCCGTATTTTTGCCAACGTTCCAGCTGTAGCTCACAAACGTGCTTTTTCTCCTCGACAAGTTGCCTGTGGTTTTTCGCTAAGACTTGCTTGGCCTTTTCTGCATCCTTAGCTGACTCACCATCGCTCTCATCCACCGTTTCAAGGTGAGAACCACGCCGTTTCACTAAGTGGAGCAAAGCCGTGGCAAATTCCTCGGGAGCTAGTAGCTCCTTAAGTCCTTTTACTCTAAGTTCGTACGGATTGGATAGCGTATGGAACGATTCATCAATGTATCCCTCACGAATGAGCAGTCTCTTCATGCGCTCAACACGATGTTTCCTACGTCGTTTGATCCGTCTAGCACCTCTGAAACCGCGCCTTTTGACGTTCTCACTGGCATCAACTTCTTCAAAGAGTCTCACGCCAGCTGCCACTACCTTGTCATCCGTGTCGATGATTCCCCAACCAACTGAAGTGATGCCAATATCGATCCCTAAAGCATAATTATTCCTTTTCACAACCTCTTCCTTTCTCCCATCTACAATCTCTTAAGTAGACTGTTAACGGTTATTGTGATTTGTTCATAACTATTTTACCATAGGTTATTGCAAGATACCACCGCACATATGTCATACTTTTGCACGTTTTGGTCAAAGTCTTGTATTCAAAAGCGCACTAACCTGTTTAAAGAACATCAAAAAAGCCCCTCGATTGGGGCTGTGTCTAGTTGAATGATGATATCGTGAAAAAAAGAGTCGCAATCGTCCTTTTGAGCAGTGCAACGCATATGGTATAATGATGCCAAACAGCCTTGAAAGGATGATGCATCATGCGTGGTTTTGAAGTGGCTAAAGGCTATACACAACACTCTGTCAGTCTCCCGGAGCGTGGCACCATGCGAAGCGCTGGCTATGACTTTGCCATCCTGAAGACCTTGACACTAAAACCAGGAGAAATCGCTTTGGCCGAAACCGGCATCAAGGCGTTTATGCAGGATGATGAGGTGCTCAAACTGTATCCTCGCAGCTCTTTGCCTAGGAAGTATGGTGTCACCATTCCTAACAACGTCGGCATCATCGATGCCGATTACTACGGAAACGAAGACAATGACGGCGCTATTTACATCCAGTTGTACAACTTCCGCAACGTGTCGTGCACCATTGAAGCGGGCACGAAAATCGCGCAGGGGATTTTCGAGAAGTTCCTTCGTGTCCCCGATGAAGCACCGAACCACCGCGTGCGCAGCGGTGGTTTCGGCAGTACAGATCGCTGATTAGGCGTCCACGGCAAACATGATATCGGCACTGACGGCCAGCTCGCCGTCGACGGTGGCTTTCGCAGAGGCTTTGCCAATCGGCCCGCGCAGTTTCGTCACCACGACCTCAAGCGTCAGGGTGTCTCCCGGGACTACTTTTCGTTTGAAGCGGCAATTATCGATGCCGGCGAAATAGGCGATTTTTCCCTGATACGCAGGCGCGCTCAATAACAAGACCGCCCCGGCTTGGGCGAGTGCTTCGACAATCAACACACCCGGCATCACATGTTCCTGTGGAAAATGACCGAGAAACTGCATTTCATTGGCACTGACGTTTTTGATGGCTTTGATGGACGTCATCGGCGTCATCTCGATCACGCGATCGACCAACAAAAATGGATAACGGTGGGGAATAATTTTTTGAATCTCATTGGAATTCAACATGTCAATCCTCCCATTTCTTGAAGACAAGCGTGGCATTGTGTCCGCCGAACCCAAGCGAGTTCGACAAGGCATAACGCACCGCTTTTTCTTTGCCCTGATTGAACGTATAGTCGAGATCACATTCGGGATCGGGCGTCTCAAAACCGATGGTCGGTGGAATGAATGATTCTTTGAGGGCTAAGATGGTGAACATCGCTTCAATCGCACCGCTCGCTCCAAGCAGATGACCGGTCATTGACTTGGTCGAACTGATGCTCAACTCATACGCATGGTCTTTGAAAAGTCGTTTGATGGCGAGGGTTTCGATTTTGTCATTGAGGGGTGTCGAGGTGCCGTGGGCATTGATGTAACCGAGTTCTTCAAGTGGTACTTGTCCATCTTCAAGGGCAATTTGCATGCATTTCATCGCGCCGGTGCCCTCACTGTCCGGTGCCGTGATGTGGGTGGCATCGCACGTTGAACCAAAACCAACGAGTTCTGCGTAGATGGGCGCCTTGCGCGCGAGGGCGCTGTCAAGCGACTCAAGCACAAGTGCTGCCGAGCCTTCGCCCATGACGAATCCGCTCCTGTTCAAATCAAAGGGAATCGATGCTTTGGCCGGATCATCGGCTTTGCTTAAGGCTTGCATCACTTTGAAACCGCTGATACCGAGTTCGTTGACACTCGCCTCAGTCCCACCGGTGATGGCGATATCGATGTAGCCATGACGAATGTCTCTGAATGCATTGCCCATGGTGTTAGCCGCTGCAGCACAGGCCGTGACGCTGGCCGTTGCGATTCCGTAGAGACGGTTTCGGATGGCGATGTTGCCGGCGGCGATGTTGATGATGCCGGTTGGGATAAAGAAAGGTGAAATGCGGTGGTAACCCTTCGCATACCCTTTGATGGCTTCGCTGGAAATGGTATCAAGACCACCGATGCCGCTGGTGAAGTACACCCCGACTCGGTCCCGGTCCATCTGGTCGAAATCAAGACCTGCATCGGCAATGGCTTCGTCGGATGCTTTGAGGGCGATCATGGAAAAACGGTCGAGACGTCGGAACTCCTTGCGGCCGAAATATTCAGAAAAATCAAAATCTTTGATTTCGCCGGCAATGTTCATCCCGACGGTATCCGATGTAAAGCGGGTGATGAAGTCAAGACCATTTTTACCGGCTTTGGCATGGTTCCACGTTGTTTGCCAGTCGTTGCCGAGCGGATTGATGGTGCCTAGACCTGTGACGACTACGCGACGGATCATCCGATCATCCCCCCGTTGACATTGATAACCTGACCGGTGATGTAGGTCGCTTTGTCACTGGCTAAGAACAAGACCGCATCAACGACATCCTCGACTGTGCCGAAGCGGTTGAGCGGAATTTGTGCCAAGTAGTGTTCCTTGACGGCCGGGGGCAATGTTTCGGTCATCCGCGTTTCAATAAACCCAGGTGCGACGGCATTGACGCGAACATTTTTCTTGCCGAACTCTTTGGCCAAGGTCTTCGTCAGTCCAATGACACCCGCCTTAGACGCGACATAATTGGCCTGCCCGGCATTGCCAATCAAGCCGACTACGCTGGCGATGTTGATGATGGCACCGGACTTTTGCTTGAGCATGGGTCGTGTGACATGTTTGCACATGTTCCAAGTCCCTTTCAAGTTGACGGCAATGACATCATCGAACATTTTTTCATCCATCTTCAGCATCAAATGATCGCGGGTGATGCCGGCATTGTTGATGAGAATATCGATCGCGCCATAGGTCGCGATGGTTTGTTGCACCAGTGCTTCAGCTTGTGCATAGTCGCTGATATCCGCCGCAAGGGCGATGGCTTCGCCGCCTGCCTCGCGAATCGTTGTCACGACCGCTTCCGCTTCTTCAGGGTCGACCACGTAGTTGACCACAACGCGTGCACCCACGCGACCGAAGGCTAGGGCAATGCCACGGCCGATTCCAGCTCCGGCACCGGTGATGAGTACTGTTTGATCGGTAAAGTTCATCACAGTTCACTCCTTAATATAGCAACCGCCTGTTCAAGTTCTTCGGGTGTCTCGATGGCGTACACCGAAAGAGAGCGGTCAATTTTCTTGATCATGCTCGTGAGGGCTTTGCCCGGACCAATTTCTACAAAGCGGTCGTAACCGTCTTCGACCATGGCGGTAATCATGGTGTGAAAGTGCGTCGGGGCGACGATTTGGCGGACCATCAGCGCTGTGAGGGGTTCGACGCCGTCGTAACGGGTCCCAGTTGTGTTGAGATACAGATCAGGACGTGGCGCTTGCCAGTCGTGCGGGGCGAGATACTGGCTAAACTGTTTGGCTGCGTCTGCCATGTAACGGGTATGAAACGCACCGGCTGTTGGAAGTCGCAGTGCGCGTTTGAACCCGTACTCAGGCGCTGCCTCAATCAGTGTCGCCAAAGGGTCGGTCGGTCCACCGATGACCGTTTGTGTCGGTAGGTTGTAGTTGGCCGCGTAGCACGATGGAAACGTGGAAAGTAAAGCATCGAGTTGTTCGGTAGGACCGATGAGTGCGACCATACCCGTTGGTTCTTCTGTCGTTGCAGCGTCCATGAAGTAGCCGCGGTGGATCAACGTTCTCAGACCTTCTTCAAAGGTGAAAACCCCGCGCTCATACAGTGCCGCATACTCGCCAAGCGATAAGCCGCAAGCCCCATCCACCGCGACACCCGCCGCTTCAAGCTCGCTGAGAATGCCCGCTTGCATGGCGAAAATCATCGGTTGGACAAACGCGGTGCTTTCAAGTCGCGCTGCCTCTTCAAACATCCACTGGCTTAACGGTTGAAGCGCAATGGCATCGGCTTCATCCAAAACCGCCCGGTATCGTGGGCACTGTTCGTAAAGCTGCTTACCCATCCCAAGCGTCTGACTGCCTTGTCCGGAAAAAACAAACGCAGTCTTGCCTTGTTCCTTAGTATTCAATGATGGCGCCTCCCCATGTCAGGCCTGCCCCAAAGGCAACCGTGATGAACAAGTCCCCTTTTTTCAGCTTGCCTTCGCGAATCGCTTCATCGATGGCAAGCGGGACACTCGCTGCCGACGTGTTGCCGTAGCGGTCAATATTAGTATACATTTTTTCAAGGGGAAACTTCAAGATGCGCGAGGCTTTGTCAATGATGCGTAGATTGGCCTGATGGGCGACAATCAAATCAATGTCTTCAAGCGTGTGTCCACTTTTCTCAAGCAGTTCATTGACCACTGTCGGCAGGACCGAACTGGCGAACTTGAACACCTCAGCGCCTTGCATTTGGATGAACGGTAACTTGAAATCAGGCGTCTTGAGGTCTTTCTTGAGCGGATAACCGTCCATCAGCAACAAATGTTCAAGGTCGCCTTTTGCATAGGTGACAACTTGTTTAATCTGGGGCACTTCGCTGGTGCCAAGCACCATCGCCCCTGCACCATCCGCAAACAAGACACAGGTGTTGCGGTCTTCGAAGTCCGTAATTTTCGAGAGTGTCTCCGCACCGATAATCAGCGCCCGGTGAAAGGCACCACTCATGATCATCTTGTCGGCGATGTTCAGTGCGTAGACGAATCCGGTACAGGCTGCATTGATGTCAAAAGCCGTCAGCGGTTTGAGATTTAAGCGGCGCTGCAACATTTGCGATACCCCAGGGAAGGGATGATCGGCCGTCACCGTCGCCACAATGAGTAAATCGATGGTTTCGGGATCGATTTGGGCGTCTTCGATGGCCCGGATGGCGGCTTCATAGGCCAAGTCGGATGTTTGCTCATCAACACTGATACGCCGCGATTCAATCCCGGTACGTGACCGGATCCAAGCATCGGATGTCTCGACAATCTTTTCGAGATCTGTATTGGTGACAACGTGGCTGGGCACATAAGAACCGGTGCCGAGTATTTTCGTATAAATCATTCGACCACACCTTTCAAGTGTTCATAGTTGAAGCGCTGGAAAAAGCCGAGGTTGCGATATTTTGCGTACCGCTCGGTCTTGATGTCAAAATGACTCATCGTCCGATAACGGTTCAAGGTGTCAATCAACGTTTGCTTGACGGCCTGAAAGACTTCTTCCCGTTCATGATGCGCACCAAAAGGCGGTTCGAGGATAATCCCGTCGATGATGCCAAGCTCTTCGAGGTCGTAGCTGGTGAGTTTCATGACTTCAGCCGCTTCTTTGGCTCTGCTAGCATCTTTCCAAAGAATGCTGGCATACCCCTCTGGCGAGAGGATGGAGTAAATACTGTTTTCAAGCATGTATACCCGGTTGCCCACGCCGATGGCCAGGGCGCCGCCCGAACCCCCTTCACCGATGACGATGGCGATGATGGGCACGCTTAGATCACTCATCTCAAACAAATTGCGTGCGATGGCTTCGCCTTGTCCGCGCGCTTCGGCACCAATCCCCGGATACGCACCGGGTGTATCGATGAAAGTGATGACGGGACGATTGAACTTTTCAGCCTGCTTCATCAGACGCAATGCCTTGCGATACCCTTCGGGGTGGGCCATCGCAAAGTTGCAGGCGATGTTTTCTTCGGTACAACTGCCTTTCACTTGGGCGATGACCGTCACCGGTTCACCCTTGAGAAAGCCGATGCCCCCGACGATGGCACGGTCATCGGCGAAGTTGCGGTCGCCATGCAGTTCGATAAAACCGTCAAACACGGATTCAATGTACGCATAAGCATTGGGTCGAAGCGGATGTCTAGCAAGCAGCACCCGGTCCCAAGCGGTGAGTGTGGTCATGGCTTGTTCCTTATAAGACTCGATGGTTTGACGGATGCCTTCGACGGCTTTCGCGTCATCGAGTCGTTCAAGTTCACCTTCTAAGGCAAGCAACTTTTTTTCTTTACGTAAAATATCCATCAAAATTCCACCCTTCGGTGCATGTTGAGCAGTCGGTACAACGTTTCACGCAGTGCGTGGCGGTGGACGACTTTGTCGATCATGCCTTTTTCGAGCAAGAACTCGGCTGTCTGAAACCCTTCCGGCAACGACTGTTTGATGGTTTGTTCAATGACGCGCGGTCCGGCAAAGCCAATCAACGCTTGCGGTTCGGCCAGAATGATGTCACCTAAGGACGCAAACGATGCCGTCACGCCGCCCGTCGTCGGGTGGGTCATGACGCTGATATAAAGCAAGCCTTGACGGTGCATCTTGCGGATGGCGCCACTCGTCTTAGCCATTTGCATCAAACTGTAGATGCCCTCTTGCATCCTTGCACCACCTGAAGCGGTAAACAAGACCAATGGCAGTTTTTTGTACAGCGCATACTCGATGCTTTTGGTCACTTTCTCACCGACGACACTCCCCATGCTGCCCATCATGAAATAGCTGTCCATGACACCGATGATGCATGGTTCGCCACGGATTTCGGCGTACCCATAAACATAGGCCTCATCAAGTCCCGTCTGTTTCTTGTACTGATGAATCTTTTGGTCATACCCTTCCTGAAACAAGGGGTTCAGTGTGATATAACCAAACCCTTTTTCCACAAAGCTGTCCGCATCGGTCATCATGAGAATGCGGTCGACGGCACGGATACGGAAATGATGTTGGCAGGATAAACAAACCATTTTGTTGGCCAAGACGTCCTTTTGCGGAAAGGTCGTCTTGCAGGCGGGACATTTTTCATAAAGCCCCTCGGGCACATCCGGTGTGAGCATCTTGTCCTTGCCCGGCGCAGGGGGCGGTTCGATATGCGGCCGGCGCAGGCGACGTCTTGCATAGGCGTCCTTGAGCAGATCACGTTTCATGTTTCAACAACCCCTCGAGGTGCCGCTGGATAAAACCGGTATCGACCAACCCTTTCCGGAAGTCGGGATGCTCGATAATGGCCTGCAGAAACGCATGGTTGTTCGGCACGCCCTCGACGATCAGTTCATCGAGCGCCGCGATCATCTTGTCGATCGCATCATCACGGTTGCGACCGTGGACGATGAGTTTGCCGATCATCGAATCATAAAATGGCGGCACTTCATAATCGGTATAGACCATCGAGTCGAAGCGTACGCCCGGCCCGCCTGGTACATGTAACAAATCAATCCGTCCAGGACTCGGACGGAACTGATGTTTCGGATCTTCGGCATTGACGCGGACCTCAAGCGCATGGCCATTGAACTGAACCTCAGCCTGGGTGAATGACAGTTTTTGACCCCCGGCGATGCTGAGCTGTTCACGGACAATGTCTAAGCCGGTGATCATCTCAGTAACCGGGTGCTCGACTTGGATGCGGGTGTTCATCTCGATGAAGTAAAAACCCTCGGCATCAACGATGAACTCAATGGTACCCGCTGACACATAGCCGACATGTTCGCCCGCCTTGACAGCGGCATCAAACATCGCCTGGCGCATCGTATCGTCTAATTGACTCGGGGCTTCTTCAACGACTTTTTGATTGCGGCGCTGGATGCTGCAGTCGCGCTCACCAAGATGGACAATCTGACCGTACTTGTCGCCGATAATCTGCACTTCGACGTGACGGGGGTTTTCAATCAGTTTTTCAATGTAGACGCCATCATGACCGAATGCCGCCTTAGCTTCAGCACGGGCCGCCTGATAGGCCTTGGTGAACTGGTCGGCGCTATTGACGACACGCATGCCGCGTCCACCGCCCCCCGCACTCGCCTTAATGAGAACCGGTGTGCCGATGGTCTCGACAAGCCGTATGCCTTCTTCGACACTGACCTCACCCTCACTCCCCGGAACAACCGGAACGCCGGCCGCTTTCATCAACGCTTTGGCCGATGCTTTGTCGCCCATTTTCTCAATGACGGTGCTGCTTGGCCCGACAAATAAAATGCCACACGACTCGCATAAAGCCGCAAAGCGGCTGTTCTCGCTCAAAAAGCCGAACCCCGGATGAATGGCTTCGGCTCCTGTGTTGATGGCGGCGCTGATAATATTCTCCATATTCAAGTAAGAATCGGTCGCGGCCGCGCCGCCGATGCAAACCGCCTCATCCGCCAGGTGGACGTGCAGGCTGTCACGATCGGCTGTACTGTATACCGCCACGGTTTCAATGCCCATTTGCTTGCAGGCCCGGATAATCCTGACTGCAATCTCACCACGATTGGCGATGAGGACACGGTGCAACATTACTCGATCTCCATGACCGTCTGGTCGTACATGACCATTTCGGCATTCTTAGCATGGATCCTGGCGATTTTCCCATCACGTGGTGCGTTGATTTCATTCATTACCTTCATGGCTTCGATGATGAAGAGCGTATCACCTTTCTTGACGGTTTGCCCAAGTCGGACAAACGGTGGCTGATCGGGTGCGGGCGCTTCATAGAAAGTCCCCACGAGCGGTGCCTTGACCGCGTCAAAAGGACTGGGGGCTTCGGCTTGTGCTGCACCTGACACAGGTGCTTGTGTTGAGACTGAAACAACCGGGTTAACCGGTTGGGCCGTTTGCATGGATGCGACTTGCTTTTCAAGTTCTATGGTGACATCACCCTTGTCAAGGCGCATGCGTGACAAAGAGGACGCTTCAAAGATTTTTATAAGTTGTTTCAAATCCTTATTGTTCATGGAAACCTCCATTAAGGTCTACAAGATTGCTTAAGACGTGCGCTGCAAGTAATCGACGACATCGCCGACAGTGCGCAGCGTCTGAGCTTGTTCATCAGAGACGCTCAAGTCAAATGTTTCTTCTAAGGCCATCATTAATTCGACGACGTCGAGCGAGTCGGCCCCAAGATCATCGATGATGTGGGCTGTCAACGTTACTTCTTCTGGATCAACACCCAACTCTTCGACGATGATCGCTTTGACTTGTTCAAACATAGAATCACCTCCTATGCAAGCTATTATAGGCATAGAAAGGCAGGATGTCAACTTGTTTTGATATTCAAAGCATCCGGTAAAGGCTTTCAAAGACGCCTCTAGCGGGTCGCAAGCACGTTTGAAAAGACCCCCGCCCTAAACACATGCACCAACCACCACATGAAAAAACCCGTTAAAGGCCTTTGTAGAGGCTTTTAACTGGGATGTTTCCGCCAACAGCGTGCAGGGTACATTATATTTGTTCGTAGGCATACTATATCAAAAGATTTTATTTATAATTATTTCAATTTGTACTTTTTCATACGAAAGGTCAGTCGATCACATGGTATCAATTCATGGGTCGAACCATTATATGCTTCGCATACGAACTGTTCGTTGAACCCGAGCATTTCAACAGGTTGACCGTCAAGAAGAACGGTTTGATCTTGTGACATCACTTGTTTGTGAAACATAGGAAAAGGCGGGTGATGTACGCGATGGTTGAATCGGTCTATGAACGCTTGCAACACGTCTTCAAGTTCAAACTCTGTCTTTTTGAGCATCTGCATCGAGATGGCAAGAGGCTGCATCGAGGCCGGGAGGCGCTCATTGACATTCAAACCGACCCCGACTACCGTATGTTCCACCGAACCGACTTGCGTCCGCTCAATTAATATTCCCGCTATTTTTTTAGCGCCGACAAACAGATCATTCGGCATTTTGATGGCCGCTTCGATGTCGTAACTCGCCAAGACATCAAGCAACGTCAGCGCCGTGACCATTAGGGCGTCATACGGCTTCTCTTCAGTGGTATCAAGCATAAAGCTGAACGTCAAGTTCGCCCCGGGTGCACTATGCCATACATGGCCTTGTCTACCGCGTCCTGACGTCTGGGTATGGGCGACGCACAGATGCCCGCTTGTGACGCGATGGCGGTTGCGTTTTAGATGACTTGATGTCGAATCGACGCGATCAAGTCGTTCAATCTGGTGGATGGTATTCAAAAGGGATCGCCTCCAAAAGAAAAGGCGCCGAAGCGCCTTCAGGTGATGGGTTACTTGAGGGCGGAGGCGATGAACCAGAGTTCCTTGTCGTACGCGCCGACATGGTCTTCCATCATGGCTACCGTCACAAAATCGCCTTCTTCATCCGCAGCGGTGCGAATGTCAACGGCCAGTTTCCGTAGTGATTCGAGCGATGCTTTGAGGATGGCCATCGTTTCGGGAATTTGATAATCACGGTTCTCTAGTTCTTCAACCGCTGTGGTTTCGAGATAGCTTTTCAGCGATGCAAGCGGATAGACACCGAGCATTTTGAGTCGTTCAGCCACCTCATCGTATTTCGCAAACAGGTCGTCGTACAGTTTTTCGGCATACACATGGACCGGCTCAAAACGTTCGCCGACAACGTTCCAGTGCAAGTTGTGGAATTTGACGTTCATGACTGCCAAATCGGCCACATATTGATTCATCAGTTTGTTTTTACTCATTATGATACCTCCTATTTTTTTCAACTTTATTATACCATGGTTTATGTAATTTGACAACCGATAAGCGATGGTCAACGCTTTGAGGCACGGGCTTCGCGAATGTTTTTCTTGAGCTCTTTTTCCGCACGGAGAAAGTCCATCGTCCGGCGGCGGTTTTCTTCAAGTCGTTCTTGTCTGACGGCGTCGAGGTGGTCCATAGCACTGTCTTTGTTCAACCCGACATGGGCCTCTTCGGCAATCAACGTGACTTGGTTGTCAACATGCTCAAGCACCCCTTGGATGATGACCGTGAACACCTGCTGGTTGCCCTTGACCATCTTCACATACCCGACATCGATGGTCGCAATGAGCGGGGCATGGTTTTCAAGCAAGGCGAAATCACCGTTGTTGCGGCTGCTTATGACAAGATAGTCGAGCGTTTCGCGGTACAATTCCCCATCTGGGGTCAAGACGGTGAGTTTCATCCAATCACCCCTTTCACGATTGCATGGATTCGGCTTTTTTCAAGACGGCATCAATGTCGCCGACCAACCGGAAGGCATCTTCTGGGATGTCGTCATACTTGCCTTCGAGCAATCCCTTAAAACCACGGATGGTTTCACTGACGGGTACATAAGCGCCTTTGTGACCGGTGAACTGTTCGGCCACATGGAAGTTTTGCGATAGAAACAGACGAATACGACGGGCACGGTGCACGACGAGTTTGTCTTCTTCTGATAGCTCATCCATCCCGAGGATAGCGATGATGTCGAGCAACTCATTGTATCGTTGGATGGTCCGTTGTACTTCACGTGCAATATCATAATGTTCTTGACCGACGATTTCAGGCGCGAGGGCACGGGAGGTCGAAGCCAGTGGATCGACGGCAGGATAAATCCCTTCCTCACTGATTTTACGGCTCAGGTTGGTCGTTGCGTCAAGATGGGTAAACGTCGTGGCCGGTG
>RECF01000024.1 GCA_007694145.1 Acholeplasmatales bacterium
CCCAGTGTGGCTGTTCAACCTCTCAGTCCAGCTAAGCATCGTCGCCTTGGTAGGCCGTTACCCTACCAACTAGCTAATGCTCCGCAAGCCCCTCTTGAAGTGACGCAAACGCGTCTTTAAATCACAAACCATGCGATTCGTGATACTATCCAGTATTAGCCACAGTTTCCCGTGGTTATCCTCGACTTCAAGGCAGGTTGCTTACGTGTTACTCACCCGTTCGCCACTAATCCCCGAAGGGATCCGTTCGACTTGCATGTATTAGGCATGCCGCCAGCGTTCATCCTGAGCCAGGATCAAACTCTCCATAAAAGTATCGAAACTTCTTTCGAAGTTCTAAAATCAATGGGTGTTTGATGTTCCTGTATCTACTCAAAGTAATTCTGTTCTATTCAGTTTTCAAAGACCATACTTCTTGTCGTGCCCTAATATAGTACATCATCGAAGGGTAGTTGTCAAGCATTTCGACAGCTTTTGACAAGAAATGTTGCTGGTTTTGCGGCCAGTGTCTCGTGGTAATTTCTCGGTCCGCAATAAAGAGTATATAACTTATCGTTTTTAAAGTCAACCCTTTTCACCACTTTTTTGCGATATTTGTCAAGAGACGCTGAAAACCGCTTTGTTGTGCTGTTTTGGGTCGTAATCAAGTGTACAAAAAAAGCGCTCGATGTGCAATCGATATGCGCTTTTTGTTTTATAAAAGCAGTAAGTCGGGCAAATCGGTGACCGCCACAAGACGGGTTTCAGCGGTATGCCGGTCGGTGAACTCGACGAGACCGTCCTTGAAGTCCTTGCCGAGTACGACTCGGTAAGGGAGTCCAATCAAATCAGCATCCTTGAATTTGACCCCGACACGTTCATCACGATCGTCAAGCAGAACGGTATACGTGCGCGATAAATTATTATATAAGGATAAGATGGCATCTTCGTTTTCGGGGGTCATCTTAACCGGAATCACATGGACGTGGAACGGTGTGATGGCCTTGGGCCAAAGCAGGCTGTCGTCGGTGCTGTGCTGTTCAACGGCCGCCATCAGCGTGCGACTGATACCTAGACCATAACACCCCATGATCACAGGTTGGCGGTGTCCGGAACGGTCTGTGAAATAGGCGTTCATGCTTTCTGAATACTTGGTACCGAGTTTGAAGATATTGCCGACTTCAATCCCTTTGGCGACTTGGATGGTCCCTTCACAGTTTGGACAAGGATCGCCTTCTGAGAGACCGCTGAACTCCTGATTAGCGGCGTAATCGCACTGGTCGCAGTAGGTAATCGTGTCTTCACCGACTTCGCTCATAACCATGAACTCATCCGCTGCGTCACCGCCGATTTGACCGGTATCGGATGAGACGATTTTCGTCTCAAGACCACACCGGTTGAAGATGGTCGTGTAGGCTATCTTCATGGTTTGATACCACGCATCAAGATCCGCGCGGCTTTCACTGAAGGTGTACAAATCTTTCATGATGAACTCTCGACCGCGCATCAAACCAAAACGCGGCCGCATCTCATCACGGAACTTTGTTTGGATTTGATACAAGGCAAGTGGCAGTTTCTTGTAGGACTGAATGTAGTCGCGTACGACCGCCGTAATCACTTCCTCATGGGTTGGACCCAAGCAAAAGTCCCGCTCCTTGCGGTCTTTCAAACGCATCAATTCAGGACCGTACTGGCCCCATCGTCCCGATTCTTCCCACAGGTCACGGGGTTGCAAGGCGGGCATGAGTAGCTCGCTACAGCCGCGTTGGTCGTGTTCTTCACGAATGATGGCTTCGATGTTTTTGATGACGCGGAGGCCGAGTGGTAAGTACGTGTAAATGCCGGCGGCGGTCTGTTTGATCAAACCGGCGCGTGCCATCAACTTGTGGCTTTTGACTTCGGCGTCCTTGGGCGCTTCCTTGAGCGTGGGGACAAACAGTTGACTTTGTTTCATAGTGATTCACCTACCATCCGAAAATATCGTTGAATGTAATAAACAGCATAAAGCCGATCAACACGACAAACATCGCAAAATGAAGCACGTTCTCGATTTTCCGGTTGACGGGTTTTCCAGCCACCGCTTCATACCCGAGAAACACAAGGCGTCCGCCATCAAGCGCCGGAATCGGCAAAAGGTTGATGATGCCAAGGTTGACACTTAAGAGTGCCGTCCAGTTGAGGAAGGCGATGAAACCACCGGTGGTCACGACTTGTTCGGTAATCTGGTATATGGCGACAGGACCGCCAAGATCCGTCACACCGACCAGCCCCCGAAATAAGGCACCCAGGGTGCCGAAAATCATCAAAACGGTCCCAATGAGCCCTGTAAAGCCATAGAGAAGACTCGAAAAGAAAGAAAACTCATGGATGGGGCCGATGCCAACTTGCACTTGAAGAAGGGGGGCGTTTTGACTGGCGAGGACCGCTTCGCCCAGCGGTTCGAGGGTCAATGTATGTTGGACGCCATCACGTTCAACGAGCCACGTCATCGTGTCGCCTTCGGTATTGGCCAACATGCGGTCGACAACTTCTTGCCAAGTGGTGACGTTCTCGCCGTCGATGGCGATAATCTGATCACCACCGCGCAAGCCACCTGCCATGCCCCGGGTCCGGTCACCGACCGTCCCAATTAGTAACGCTTCTGGGTTTTCCCGGTCGCTTGAAAAGCCTAAGTTGATGAATGATAACAGCGGCGCAAGCTCGACATCCATCGCCTGACCATCTCGTTCGATGGAGAGTGTTACTGCACGGTTGCCGGCTTCGGCGCGCATCAATGGTCCGATGTCTTCCCACTGATTCACAGGACTGCCTTCAATCGCCGTAATCACGTCGCCGACCTGCAAGACATCCGCGGCGGGCATGCCCTCAGTGACACTGCCGATTTCAGTGGTGTCTACATTCGGCATCCCGACTACGAGTGCAATGATGATAAAAAGGAAGAATGCCAAGACAAAATTCATGAACGGACCGGCGAAAATCGCCAAAAATCGTTCGCGTTTTGTCTTTGACTCAAAGGTGCGTTCATGCGGGGCTATCTGAAGTGCCCGTTTGCCGATCATATAATAAGCATCCCGGCGGACTTCATAATCATTGATGCGCAGCGGTGCGCCATCGATGCCTTTTAAATCAAGCGACTCGACTTCGACTTCAAGGGCGTCGTCCGTCTTCAAAAACGCATCGCGACTGCGCAAGATGATGCGCGTGACGTGTCCGGCGCCATCAAAGACCAGCCGGACAGTCTGACCGACCTTGACGAACTCTTCATTGACTTCTTCACCTGCCATCGACACAAAGCCGCCGATGGGAATCGCTCGCAAGCTGTACCGTGTCTCGCCTTTTTTGACGCTGTAAACAATCGGTCCCATGCCGATGGCGAACTCATGGCAAAGGATGCCGGCCCGCTTAGCCATCACGAAATGGCCGAGCTCGTGGATAAAGATCACCAGCGACAACATGATGATAAACGCAAGAATCGGAACGATAAAGCCGCCAATGGCGGTGAGTAAACTACTGAGTATCATGGATAAAATCATCGGGAATCACCTTCCTGGAAATGTTCGGATATGTATGTACGCACCGCTTGATCACGTGCTAACAGCGCCTCAAGGGTCGTGACGGGTTCATTGGGGAAATGGTCGAGGGCCATGACGACGGCCGCTTCGATGTCGAGATACTGGATGCGACCGGCCAAAAAAAGTTCAATGGCGACTTCGTTGGCCGCATTCATCGTCGCTAAGTGCAAACCACCCGCTCGAGCGACGACCATACCAAGGTCAAATAGCGGATAGCGCCCTTCATGGATTGGCTCAAAATGCAAGCTGCCAATCTTAGTTATATCAAATACGGACCGATATGGCAAACAGCTTTCACCTTGCAGTGCGGACAAAATCGGAATCCGCATGTCGGCCGGCCCTAAATGGGCGAGGATGTTGCCATCTTGGTAATGGATCATCGCATGGACGATACTTTCACGGTGGAGCACCGCTTCAATCTTCTCATAGGGCAAGTCGAAAAGCACGTGTGCTTCAATGACTTCAAACACTTTGTTCATCATCGTCGCCGAATCCAAAGTGATTTTCGCCCCCATCGACCAGTTCGGGTGTTTTAAGGCGTCTGAAACAGTCACTTCAGCAAGCGCCGCGCGCGCCATGTCACGGAAACTGCCGCCACTCGCGGTGATGATGATTTTGTCGATGTCTTCCACGCATCGACCACGCAAACAATGTGCGAGCGCCGCATGTTCACTGTCAATCGGGACAATCGCACCGCCCCCCTCTGCCAGTGCCGCCTTAATCAACGGACCACCAACCACCAAGGTTTCCTTATTTGCAAGCAGTACCGTCATACCGCGTTTAAGCGCAGTCAAGGTCGGTTTTAAACCGGCACTACCAAGCAACGCATTGACAATCACGGCTGTCTTGGGTGCATGCGCGACAAGCTTGTCAATCTGCGTCACATCATAACAGGTGATGTGTGGATAACGGTCAAACAGGGCCTGATGTTCAAGAGAGACGGCCACCTGTTCAAGCGGATGATCCGCACAAAGTGCCGCCAAAGCTTCGCCACTTTGCCTAGCCGTCGCCCCAATCAGCCGAAACGCATCTCGATGGCTGTTTAGCACATCGAGTGTTTGCCGACCAATCGAGCCGGTCGCACCAAGCAAGACGATATCTTTCACTTACAACACCTCAATGAGCAGCAGCACAATCACCAAGGCCATGGCTGCAAATGAACTCGAGTCGAAGCGGTCAAGAATCCCACCGTGACCCGGTAACAGATTGGAAAAGTCCTTGATGCCGTGGTCACGTTTCATGCGAGAGGCGACCAAATCACCGATTTGGGCAATGACCGAAACAAACACGCCACCACCGATTAAAATCAGCGCAAGCAACCAGCCGTTTTGAACCGGAAAGACACCGCGCCAAAGCGCATAGACTGAAGCGATACCTACCGCGATAAGCGTCCCGCCGACCGACCCTTCAATCGACTTTTTCGGACTGATTTTCGGGGCGAGTTTATGTTTGCCGATGGCGATGCCGACAAAATAGGCGAACATGTCGGTCACCATCGCCAAGATGAGCATATAAATCAGCGTATCGAGCCCATAAGCACGCAAGATGCTCAGCGCGGCAAAAGCCACCCCCACATAAAAGATGCCGGTCAGCGTATTGCCGAAATCTTTGGGATGATACCGTTCGGAAACCACGGTGAGAAACAGACCGACCAAGACAATACCAAGCAAGGCGATGAGCAACCAAGCCGTCTGAATCTGTTCAAGATAGACCGCAAGGAACACACCGTACAAGCTCAATGTACCCAGTAACTGATAGATAAAAAACCCGCCCGGCAACTGGTGCGGCGTCGCAAACATACGGAAAAGTTCAAAGGACGCGATGCCGGCCAGCAAAGCGATAAACAGATAGAAGCCAAGGCGCGGCACAAACAACATCGGCAACAGCACTGCCGCAAGAAAGAGGCCGGTAATCAGTCGTTCTTTCATCGAATCATCCTTTCACGCCGCCGAACTTGCGGGTACGTTTTTGATACACCTTCAAGGCGCGCTTGAAGTGATTGGGTTTGAAATCGGGCCAAAGAATTCGGGTGAAGTACAGCTCGGCATAGGCGCTTTGAAACAGGAGGAAGTTGCTCAAGCGTTGTTCTCCGCTTGTCCGGATCAAAAAATCAACCGGCGGTAAACCCCGTGTGTAAAGGGCCGACTCAAGCGTAGACACATCCAGTGTCTCTAGCGACAACGTGCCCGCTTTGACTTGCGCCGCTAGGTGCTTCGTCGCCTGGAGCCATTCGTCATGACTGCCATAATCCAGACAGATGTTCAACGTCAACCGCTCTGCAGCATAGGTTTTCTTCTCGAGTTTATCCATCACATCGAGCGTTTCGCGCGCGAGACGGTCACGGCGGCCACTGAAACGGACACGGATGCTGGCCGCATCGAGTTTGTCCCATAAGACGGTATCGAGTTCGGCTGGCAAAGACATCAGGCGCTCGACTTCATCTTTCGGTCGTTGCCAGTTTTCCGTGCTGAACGCAAACACACTGAGCACACCGATGCCGGCATCGGCCGCTGTCAAGGCGATATCACGGACATTGAGCGCGCCCGCGCGATGCCCCTCATGACGGGGTCTGCCTCTTTTTTTTGCCCACCGGCCGTTGCCATCGAGAATGATGGCCACATGGTTTGGCATGGTTTTTGGTATGTGCGACATCACCGTCACATCCTTTGCAAAAGTCACGAGTATTATACATCAAGGGCTGCGTTTTTACCACCGGAACGGACTGTGTCGCCTAAAAAACAAACCACCTTGCGGTGGCTTGTCAAAGTTCCATCAAATCTTTTTCTTTGTCGACACACGCTTGGTCGGTTTTTTCGACGTACGTGTCCGTCAGGGTCTGAACGTCTTCTTGATACCCTTTGGAATCATCTTCACTGATTTCACTGGCTTTTTCGAGTTTCTTGATGGCATCATTGGCGTCGCGACGGACGTTACGGATGGCCACCTTGGCCTCTTCAGTCAGCTTCTTCACATCCTTGACAAGCTGACGGCGACGCTCCTCATTGAGTTGCGGCAACACAATGCGAAGCTGTTCCCCCTCATTTTGGGGTGTGACACCGAGGTTGGCCGCTAAAATGGCCTTCTCGACATCTTTGACCGACTTGCGGTCATACGGTTTGATAAGCAGCTGGTTGGCCTCTGGCACCGATACACCGGCAAGCTGGTTGATCGGGGTCGGGCTGCCGTAATAGTCGACCCGTACCGAATCCAGCAAGCGGGGGTTCGCCCGGCCTGTACGAACCTTGGCAAATTCACGTTGAAGATTGTTCAAAGCACCTTGCATCCGTTCCTCGGCATCGAGGAGTATGTCGTCAATCATGGGTCAAACCTCCTTGACTATTTTATGATGGTCCCGATAGGTTCTCCAAGGGCAGCACGACGAATATTGCCCCGGATGTTCATATCGAAGACGACAATTTCAATGTTGTTGTCCTTGCACAGTGCGGCTGCAGTTGAATCCATGACTTGCAAGCCGTTCTCAAGCACCTCGTGGTGCGTCAGGGTGTCATAACGTTTGGCGTCGGGATGGTTTTTAGGATCTTTGTCATAGACACCATCGACGCCATTTTTGGCCATGAGAATCGTCTTAGCACCGATTTCGGCGGCCCGGAGGGCACTGGTCGTATCGGTGCTGAAGTAAGGATTGCCGGTCCCACCACCAAAGATGACAATCATACCTTTTTCCAGATTGCTGATGGCTTTGCGACGAATGTAAGGCTCCGCTACTTGCGGGATGTTGAGGCTGGTCATCGTCCGAGTTTCAACACCGAGCGCTTCAAGCGCGTTTTGCAGTGCAAGGGCGTTCATGATGGTCGCGATCATGCCCATGTAGTCGGCACTGCTTCGTTCCATGCCCATCTCACTCGCTGTCTTACCGCGCCAGATGTTGCCACCCCCTAAGATGACCCCGATCTCAAACCGGCCCAGGTCATAGGCTTCTTTGATTTCGATGGCGATTTCCTTGACACGCATCGGGTCGATGGCTTTTTCATTCGCACCACTGAGCGCTTCACCGCTCAGCTTGATAATCAGTCGTTTCTTGTCCATGATCGTTCAAACCCCCGTTTTAAAACAGGACACAAAAAAGTGTCCTATTTTTAAAGTCTTATGATCGGATTTGTGCTTGGACTTCGCTGGCGAAGTCGTCTTGGCGTTTTTCGATGCCTTCGCCGACTTCAAGACGCAGGAAGGAAACGACGGTCGCGCCGTTTTCTTTTGCATATTGTTCGACAGTGATGTCGGGATTTTTGACAAATGATTGGTTCACCAGGCAAATTTCCTTGAGGTATTTGTTCAAACGGCCTTCGACCATCTTATCGACGATGCTCTCAGGTTTGCCTTCATTGAGCGCTTCATTGCGAAGGATTTCCCGCTCATGAGCAATCTCGTCCGCAGAAATTTCTGTGCGGTCGAGGAAGCGAGGGTTGTTGGCGGCGATATGCATGGAGATATCTTTGGCAACGATTTCGTCTCCGGCTTCAATGACCGACAACGAAACGATTTTGCCGCCCATGTGGGCATACGCACCAAAGTGCATCGAAGCGGTTTTGTTGACGACGTAGAAGCGTCTGAGGTTCAACTTTTCACCGATTTTTGCGGTTGCATCGACGATGATGTCTTCAAGTGACTTGCCCTCATGCTTGAGGGTGAGTCCTTCTTCAAGGGTGGTTGCTTCGCTTTGAAGCAGTGTAGATCCGACTGTGTCAAGCAGTTCAAGGAACTCCTTGTTCTTTGCGACAAAATCAGTTTCTGAGTTCAGTTCGTACAAGATGGCCCGATTGCCTTCGACCATGACGTTGCATAATCCTTCGGCGGCGATGCGATCAGCTTTTTTCGCGGCTTTGGCGATGCCTTTTTCGCGTAAATAGTCGATGGCTTTCTCGATGTCGCCGTTTGTTTCAGTCAGTGCTTTCTTACAATCCAACATTCCGGCTCCCGTTTTTTCACGGAGCTGTTTGACAAGTGCTGCGGTGACTGCCATGATAGACCTCCAATGTATTTGAGTTCATGTATTATTTTAACATAAGTGAACCGCTTGAAACAACAAGAGTTAACGGTTCATTTGAGAAAAAGAGAGCACAAAGGCTCTCTTTAGTTTTTCAAAGCTTCGATGAGTTCCGATTTTTTAAGTTTTGAATAACCAGTGAGACCTTTGTCTTTCGCAAGTTCTCTCAGTTCGTTGACGGTCATGTCATCAAGGCTGGCCTGGACAGGGTTTTGTGCCGGGACAGGTTGAGCTTCAACAGCCGGAGCGGATGCTTTGACCGGTTGGGGTTCAACTACCGGTGCGGGTTCTTTGACCGGTTGGGGTTGAACGGGCTTGGTAATTTGTGGCTGGGGTTTCGGGTCAGGACGGTAAGGACGGGCTTCATTCCTTTTAGGCCGTTCCTGAGACCGGGCTGGGCGATCTTGTGGGCGATCACTGCGCTCGCGAACAGGGCGTGCTTCACGTCTTTCAGGACGTTTCGGCGCTTCTTCTGTGGTTTCCGCATCCGCGGCATCGCCTTCAGCGGCATCACCGGCGCCGCCTTCAATGAGGGCGTTGCACATGGTGGTGACGATGACTTTGATAGAACGGATGGCATCGTCATTCGCCGGAATGATGACATCAATGTCATCGGGGTCGCAGTTGGTATCGACCATCCCGAAGACCGGGATGCCGAGTTTTCTTGCTTCAAGAATCGCATTGCGCTCTTTGCGGGGATCGACGATAAAGACCGCTTCAGGTAAGGTGCGCATATCTTGGATACCGCCGAGGAATGCTTCGAGACGGTTCAACTCTTTGCGCAGTCCGATAACTTCTTTTTTAGGAAGACGTTCAAACGTACCGTCTTTTTCCATTTGTTTGATTTCGTGGAGACGACGGATGCTTTTCCGAATCGTCTTGAAGTTGGTCAGCGTGCCGCCGAGCCAACGTTTCGACACATAAAATTGATTGGCGCGCTTCGATTCAGATTCAATGACATCGACGGCTTGTTTCTTCGTGCCGACAAAGAGAACCTTGCCACCTTGTTGCGCGATTTCCATAAATTGCTTGTACGCTTCTTCGATGTAACCGACCGTTTTTTGCAGGTCGATGATGTGAATACCATTGCGTTGGGTGTAGATGTACTGGTCCATTTTTGGATTCCAGCGACGGGTTTGATGTCCGAAATGGACACCGGATTCAAGTAATTGTTTCATGGATACGACTGCCATAAGTGTATTGCCTCCTATAGTTTTTTTGAGTGTTTCCGCCACAAACGTCATCACCTGTTTCCACCACAACTTCTGTTGGGCTCGCGGTTACAGGCTCATCTTGTGTGTGTATTTTACGGCTTTAACAGTATAGCAAAAAAACACCTGCTAGGCAAGTGTTTTGTCAGCTTTTTTCAAAGTTGTCGGTGCTGAAAAACCTTCTTGGCTGAACAAATCGGTCATTTCACGTTGCAAGACGCGTTTCAAAGGTTGGTACAGCCAGTAAATGGTCACGAAGTTACTGGCGGCCATGATCACTTCAAAAGGCAAATCGGCCAGGAAGTACGGCCAGAAAATAGGGATACCGAACTCAATCATCCGAAAAGGAATAAACGTCATACCGTATAGAAAACCAAAGACGATGCCAAAGATGGCGAGACGCTTTTCACAGACACTTCTACGTAAGACCGTATGCCAAGCAACGGGGATGATCATCCAAGCGATGAACATGGCGGGCGTGTACAAAGGATGCATCGATCCCATGTAAATGTTGTCAAGCAGCACATGGACAAAAATGATGGCGGTCACGCGCCGGAAACTAAAGAGTGTCGTATAAAGAACAATCAGCATGGCGCTCAATTGAACATTGGGAATAAAGGAGAGGGCCTGTTCCTGAACGAATAAGATGGTAATCGCCATCGCTGTGACGACAAGTAGCCTAAGACGCATGATCAGTCACCCGCCTTGAACGAACCCACGTCACGGTGCTCGAAAATGTAGGTGTTCCCATCAAGTAGCGGCAACAAATCAATGCCGACACTGGAGAACTGCCGCTCTACGGTGAGGGCTTCCCCGTGTCGGTTGTGGATACGCCCCGTAATCAAGATGGCTAAGAAGTCCGTTTCAAAGTCGGTGGTGACAGCATCGATTCCAAGAATCACACGACCAGTAATGGCACCGCTGCGCGCATCATAGTCGATGGTATGGTGACGCTTCAGTACATCAAAGAGTGTATCGTCTTCACCAAAATCGTATGTCGCATCGATCACCATCTCGCCTGAGGCATCGTGCACCTGGACCGTAACACGACCTGAAGCCTCGCTGTCGCCATACGGCGAAAGCGAGGTAGCGTATGCAAAGAGGCCGGCAAGTCCGATGAGGACGAAGAGACTGGTGATCAGTTTCATACGATCACACCTTTATATAGGGTTGAGTGAACACACCGCTAAGCGGTTGTGATATCGCTGTTCAAGGTTGGGGGATAAAGGGATGAATGGGGCTATGTTGTTGCATAAAGGCTTCATACAAGACCAGTGCCAACCACGCTTGGGGCGTTGAAAACATCAGGTCGACATGGGCACTGTCGTCGTTCCAGTAAAAGGCCCCAGCATCATCATGAAAACCAAGCAACTGCTCGATTAGATCCGTGCCATCATGGTGATAGCTGGCAGCGCGGGCATCGAGGCCAGCTGCAGTCAGGGCGATGATTTGATGGGCGGTGGTGGCGGCATTGGGTCCGAAACTGCTTGTATGCAGTGTCGCAACGATCGCATCAAGCACGGCTTCACTCAATACAGACCCTGTCTCACCCGGCAAAGCAATCAAAGCAAGATACGTTAAAACGAGGGTATCGGGATCCAGTGTGGTCAGGTCGCGTCCCGCCACATCGTTTACATAATCATCAAAGAAGGTTGCATGGACTTCCGCAGCATTCGGTGCGGTGCTTAAGGCCATGACCGTCAAGCTTGTCGCGTAAGGCCAGGCGATGGTCTTGATGCCATCAAGCGCCGCCAACCAGGTGGTGGTGTCCGCGTCACTCAAATGATAGAGCAAAATGGCCTGCGACAACTGTCCTTCGGTAACAGGACCATACGTCAGATCAAGACGCGCCGATAATGTCTCATGCAGTCCAAGGTGATAAAGGGCTGCCCCAACATAAAGATTCGGATGGTTCAGGAAATACATCTCGATGCCGGCAGCCTGCACCGCCTCAATCGCTTCCCGAACCGCCTTCATGGTCATGTCCCACCAAGCGATCTCAAAGGTGATGACATCACCGGCTTCATAGACGATGTCTTGTGCCCCGACCAGCGACGGTTCACCATTGTGGGTGATGCTGATGAAAGCACCATACCCGGGGACCAGACTTTCAATGCTCAAAAGCATCGGTCCAAAATCAAACATCATGTAGTTGACATCAAAGTATTCGACAAGCAGGTCGAATACCGTGGCTTCATTGGCATCTTGCAGATTGATCTGTTGTTCAATCGGACCTTGGTCCGTTTCAACAATCAGCGTCAGCAAGTCCTCAGAAGGCGTATCCGTCACAGGTTCCATACGACGGACTTCGAGGTTGTCACAGCTGGCCAAAACCAAGATGGCCAGTGCGGTCAACATCAGTGAGAACAGTTTTTTCATGAGTTCCTCCTCAAAATATGTGGCAATAAAAAAACCATCCTCCTGGATGGACGCACGCAATCGAAAGACAAAAAAACTTTCAAGTTGACGTAACAGCTCATACCCAGGAGCGTTCAAATCTCTTGAGTATCAGGTAGGTCTACCGGCTTCGTTTCATCCTACTATGCACCTTCCCGCTTGCGCAGTGGTTTTCGCAGTTCGTCAACGTTACGGTTGCTGGGACAGCTCGGGTCTCTCACCCGATTCCCTGTTATGTCTTTCGACACCTGAACTCATGAACAGTGTATCTTGATTTCGGTAACGTGTCAAGGATAACTTCGTCTTTGGCCAAATGACTTGAAGCTATGGTATAATGATGCCAAACAGCCTTGAAAGGATGATGCATCATGCGTGGTTTT
>RECF01000022.1 GCA_007694145.1 Acholeplasmatales bacterium
CTTTTACTTGAAGACACAATAGATACCTTTGATGCGCTCATTGCAATCTTTCTACCGGGCAGTGAAGGTGGACCGGCACTGAGTAAGGTGCTCTATGGAGATACAGATTTCACCGGACGGTTATCGTTTGCTTGGCCTAGAAACGCCGCTTATTTCACCAATAAAGACACATCAAACATCCTGTATCCTTTCGGTTATGGTTTGAGTTATACAGAGTAACACAATCGTTCGCATCAAATAATCTCGGTTATAAGGCCTATTTTGCGTGTGAGGATTTGAACTTGCGGGATTATGTTTTCAATCGAAATATGCTATAATCAAAGCGAAAACGTTTTAGACAAACTTTGGAGACGATGATGAAAAAAATCCCTTTAAGAGAAAAAGTGAAACTGACCAGCGGGCAAAGCAACTGGCACTTTTTTGACAGTGAACATGTGCTAGGTCGAAGCATGCATGTGGCCGATGGGCCACACGGCATCAGAGTGTACAAGAAACAGACGGATGGTGGCAATTTTCTAGATAAAGAACACTTAGAACCCGCCACGTTGTTTCCTTGTGCCGCGGCCATGGCCGCCACATGGAACAAGACATTGATTGAAACCGTCGGCCGTACCATCGGTAAAGAATGCCGGCATCATCAGGTCGATGTCGTACTCGGACCAGGCATCAACTTGAAACGGAGCCCCCTTGGTGGCCGCAACTTTGAATACTACAGTGAAGATCCGTATTTGACGGGTGCAATCGGTCAAGCGTTTGTCAGAGGAGTGCAAAAAGAAGGCGTCGGTGCCTGCATCAAACACTACGCTTTGAATGAACAGGAGACAATGCGACGCTTTGTCGATGTCACCATCGATGAACGCACGATGCATGAAATGTATTTGTATCCGTTTTATCACATCATTAAAAAAGAAAACCCTTGGATGGTCATGAGCAGTTACAACAAAGTCAACGGAGACTATGCGTCTGAGTCGAGGTACTTATTGCAAGATGTGTTGCGCAAGCAGTGGGGGTATGACGGGGTCGTCGTGTCTGACTGGGGCGCCGTGCAGGATAAAGTGAAAGCGATCAAAAACGGTATGAACATCGAAATGCCGGGCCCTTCTGCCTTAGATGATGCCGTCAAGACGGCTTTAGAAGAAGGCACTTTGCGTGAAGCACAACTCGACGCGAGCTTGAAACCGCTTTTTGCGTTGCATGAGAAAGTCAAACGCGTGCATCGTCTTCAAACCGTCGATATGGACGCCCACCACACTGCCGCAAGAGACGTCGCCCGTGAAGCCATCGTGCTTTTGGAAAATGATGGCATCTTGCCTGTCAAAGATACCGCGCAAAAGGTCGGTATCATCGGTGCGTTCGCTAAAGAACCCCGCATCAACGGCGGTGGCAGTGCCACGGTGAGACCGTATGTACAAGAGGTACCTTACTTAGCCTTGTCTCAAGTTTTTTCACAGAACATGTATGCGGCGGGTTATCACGAAAGTGATACATCTGAAACCCTCATGCGCGAAGCCATCAAAGTCGCCCGTGCGAGTGATCTCGTATTTTTCTTCACCGGCACCACCGCGGCGATTGAAACAGAAGGCAAGGACCGCGAACATATCAACTTGCCACAAGGCCATCTTGCAGTGTTTCAAGCGATTTGTGATGTCAACCCCAACATCATCGTCATTTTGAACAACGGAAGTGCCCTTGATTTACGTACCATAAAAGCGCGTAGTCGGGCTGTCTTAGAGGCGTGGTTTTTAGGTGGTGCAGCCGGGGAGGCGCTCAGTGAAATCATCACAGGCAAGACCTCACCAAGTGGTCGCTTGCAAGAAACGTTCCCTTTAGACCTGCGTCATACACCGCACTATGGCACGTTCCCACCGCTCATGCACGTCGACTACCAACAAGACCTGATCATGAACGGTTACCGCTACTATGATACCCATGATTACCCGGTACTTTATCCTTTTGGCTACGGTCTGAGCTATGCCGATATTGCGTACAAGGACATCGTCTTTACGGTAGATCAAACAGACGAGCAGGCTGTGGTTAAAGTTGATTTTATCCTTAAAAACCATAGTGACATCGATGCGTATGAGACGGTGCAACTTTATATCGGCACACACATTGAGACATTGCTTAAACCCGTACGTGAACTGAAAGGCTTTGAAAAGGTGATGGTTTTAGCCCAAGAAACAGTAAGAGTACGGTTGACCCTCCCACTTGAAGCGTTTGAAACCTACGATACAACCCAACATGGCTTTGTCGTATACAATGGTACCTACACCCTCCATCTTGCGCGTCACAGTCGCGATATTGTGGCCATGAAAACCATCGAAATCACCGATCAAATCCACTATGCACCGCGGATCACGTTTGATTATCCGATGCAATTCTTGAAACGCTATTTTCCCAAATGGTTTACGTATATCGAGACACATTTCCGCCCGCTTCACTGGCACGAAACCGAAGAACCCATCTGGCGGATGCTCGATCGGTACCAACGGCACAAACAAATTCCCGATGATGTTATGGACGCATTGAAACAGAACATGAAGAAGGATTTTGAATCCTAAGGCCCTCATGATTAGAAAAACTGAACAACGGAGTGTTGAGATGAACAGTCAATTGACATTGCATGAAAACGGGTCGTTTCACATCCGAAATGTCACGGACCTGAGTTACACCTACTTTCCTTTGTGTAACCCTTTTGGCATGAAAAGTGCCATCAGTCCAGCGTTTGCCGGTGATGCGACGGTGGATCACAACAGCTTTCTTCTCATGCCGACATCGGTGGAGGACTTGACCCATTCCCTAATGCGAAGACATGTCTTTTTCCGCATCGATGATGCGTACACTTGGAGCATCACCGGTATGACGGCCCATCAGACACTGACACCAGACCGTGTGGATTTGCACGGTGATTTTCTCGTGCACAAAATCGTCCGAGCCAACCCGCACTTTACATGCAGCATCGAGAGCTTCGTCCCAAGCCACGACACATATCAGGAGTGGCATAAAATCACCCTCAAAAACACCACATCCAAGCCACTCTCATTGAAAAGCGTTATCGGGATACCCATCTACGGCCGAAGTGCCGATACGCTCCGCGACCACCGGCACGTGACGTCGCTTCTAAACCGTGTCAAAATTGCTGAAAACGGCCTCATCAATCATCCGACGTTTTCCTTTGACGAACGCGGTCATGTGCTGAATAAGCGCCATTACGGGGTGTTTGCCCACAGTTCACACCACACCCGTGTCCAACATTACTATCCGACACTCGAAGCCTTTGTCGGTGAAGGCCAAACCTTACTTGATCCAGACGTCGTCAAAAAGGAGATCCCCTCAACCCATCGCATCGGCGACGTCATCGCTGGGTATGAAGCGATGGCCGGTATGGCCTATGAGACGGTGACCTTGCATGAACACGAAGAACTGTCACTCGTCATCGCCTTGATGATCGGTGATGATGAAGTCAGCCTGCATCAAGCAAGACCTGTAAGTGTGACACAGTTTGACACCTTGAAAGAAGCTACCCAAGCATACTGGAAAAACGTGCTCGCACCGCTACAGTTTCATTTTCCCGAGAAACCGCTGAACGGGTGGTTGAAATGGGTCACATTACAACCGGAGTTACGCAGGATCTATGGGAACTCGTTTTTACCGTATCACGACTACGGTCGCGGTGGCAAAGGCTGGCGGGATTTGTGGCAAGATTTGTTAGCGCTCATCTTGATGCGTCCTGAACCGGTGCGGGCGATGCTCATCAACAACTTCAAAGGCGTTAGAATCGACGGCAGCAACGCCACAATCATCGGCGATCGACCCGGTGTCTTTTTAGCGGATCGAAACCACATCACCCGCATTTGGATGGACCACGGCAGTTGGCCGTTCTTGACGACGCGATTGTATCTTGATCAAAGTGGTGATGTCGCGCTGTTGTTTGAAAAAGCAACCTACTTTCAAGATCAGTTCACCCATTACACCAAACAGGCAAAGCAGGACTTTGTCCCTGGTGAGAATGTCTTAAAAACGCATGAAGGCGCGACCTACTATGGCACCATCCTCGAACATCTCCTTATTCAAAACCTCGTTCCTTACTATCATGTCGGTGCACACAACAACATCCGCTTAGAAGATGCCGATTGGAACGATGGGCTTGATATGGCAAGCAATCAAGGTGAGTCGGTGGCTTTTACCGCTTTTTACGGGCAAAACCTGGTGGCAC
This sequence comes from Acholeplasmatales bacterium, assembly GCA_007694145.1. Classification (GTDB taxonomy): domain Bacteria; phylum Bacillota_I; class Bacilli_A; order Izemoplasmatales; family Izemoplasmataceae; genus SKGI01. Next base: position 4,217 of record RECF01000022.1, read on the forward strand.
TGGCGAAACTATTGCATCAACTGCATGGCCAAGGCATCACTAAGATCACCTTGTTTGTAGAAATCGACACCTTATTGCAAGCCACCGCTGATTACGATGTCACGGCTAAAAACAGCGTCCTTCAACATTATTTTGAAACAGTCAAAGCAGGGGTTAGCGGAAAAACACGACAGTATGAAACCCTTGCGTTAGCGAAGGTATTGCTAGCTAAAGGGGAAGCCTTGTTAGCGCAAGTGCGTGAAAATGAATGGTTGGAAGAAGCGGAAGAAGGTTGGTTCAACGGCTATTACGACGACGATGCCGTCGCGCTCGATGATGTCAAGCAAAAACACATGACCTTGACCGGCCAAGTTTTTGCGATTATGAGCGGTGCCGCTACCAAAAAACAAGTGGACAAAATCATCCGATGTGCGGATACATATCTTTATGATCAAACCGTCGGGGGCTATCGCCTGAACACCGATTTCAAGACGGTGAAAACCAATATGGGGAGACTCTTTGGTTTTGCGTATGGTCATAAAGAAAATGGTGCGATGTTTAGTCATATGGCCGTGATGTATGCGAACGCTCTCTATCAACGCGGCTATGTGACAGCGGGCGATAAGGTCATCAAGGCGATTTATTCGCACAGCATGGATCTCAAACACGCAAAGATGTACCCGGGCATCGCCGAGTACTATAACCCAAAAGGCCGGGGGATGTATCCGTACTTGACAGGCTCGGCAAGCTGGCTCATTTTGACCTTGGTCACCGAAGTGTTCGGCATCAAAGGCGATTTGGGCTTGCCGGTCTTTGAACCGAAGTTGTTGCTGGCGCAATTTAAAGAAGAAACAACCCTCGCTATCACCACGTTGATCAATGAAAGACGCGTCACTGTAGTCTATGATAATCCGATGCGCTTGAACTACGGGGACTATCACATCGGTAACGTAGTGGTCGATGATGAAGAACAAGCTTTTTCAAGAACCCGTTTCGGCGTTAAACTGCTACAAAAAATTACCGGTGACCGCGTTGTGGTCGTCTTGAAGGCAAAGTAATAATCCATTGTGCTGCACCGTGAAACATTGTATACGTGAAATCCAAAAAAAGAGGCGCTTTCATCGCTGTGAAAGGGCCTCTTTTTATCGCCATGTTAGAGCAGTCAGCGTCTTAGGGTATTTGTTAAATTAGTTTGAGCCTTTGATGATCAATGCACCGGCTTTGAAACGCGGTGTATCGACCATTAAACGCATGACAACGGCTTCTGCAGGCATGCCGTTCTCAAAGACCTGAAGACAGTTGAAATACCATCCACACCCTAATGCATAATCATCAAACTCTGCACGTGTAAACACCGAAGCATCAATCAACTGATCCATCGCTTCAAACCACGAGGTGTCACCAAGTACATCAAATCCAAAAGGCACTTGGTAGGGAAGGTCTAATCGCATCTCAAATGTAAAGATGTTGGGTGATTCAAACGTTGTGGGTATGCCATCGCCATCATCATCTAAATCCAAATAGTCTGGAACATGGTCATCACCTACATAGTGGACAATCGTGTTGATCTCATGGTCATCATGATCATGTGCGTAAAGATCTGGACTGATACCGCTAGCCCCCCAGCAGTATAATTTAGCGTCTTCATCAAGCATACACACGTCATCGTCAGTCACGACCATGCCATTTGGATTTCCCTCAGGACCAGCAATTTTTAAGAAAGCATTGATCGCTTCGGCTTGATCAGATGAAAAGCCGATAGGCAATTCGCCCCATGTATAGGTGAATATTTCGATTTCACCATTCGAATCATTACCCGCTGTTTTCATAATTAAGCCACGCCCATTGAAAGCGATGCGGTAATTACGAATATCCGCGGCGTCTAAATCGCCAAGGATGCTGGCGAGTTCTTCCCCATCAAAAGGGGTTGCCGTGCAGGTGACTTGATTGTCTGTACGGGCGATGCCGCCGGTAATCATGCAAGCGTCACCTTGATCTTTTAACAAGAAAAAGCCATCATTTTTCGCATCAATATAGCGAATCGATTCATCTTCAGATACAAAATACTGTGTGATGTTTGTCACAGTGTTACGAGGACGTTCTTCGATAAAACCAAGTTGCCCTTCATCGTTGTTCCCAAAACCATAAAGCTGTCCGGTACTGCTTAACACATACGCACGCCCATAGGCCGCTACAAAATCGACGATGGTTTCATCTTCTGTAAACGTAAATGCTTCCGTTATGTCAAGCGGGCGCGGTACAACGCCATAGGTCGACGGTGGATTTCCAGGTAAACCAAGCGCTAAGCCCCAGCCAAACACTCGGCCAAAAGAGCTGATGGCATAGGTGTTCGTATCGCTGGTGACAACCCGCTCAATCTGTTCGCGCTCAATCAATGGGAATCGGTCGGTCATATTGACAAACGTATCGTGAACGTGCAAATCACCCGTGCCAAGTTGCCCATAGGTGTTGTCGCCCCATGCGTAAAGACTACCATTTTCATCCAGAACGAGGGCGTGGTTTTTACCGACTGAGACGGCATGAGCCCATTCACCTGGCCAAATGGTATCTTGGCCTTCTATCGATGAGGCAGGACAGCGATCAAAAGTCGTAATGTTTGGTTTACCACTTCCACCGCCTCGTTCTGTCGATCTTCCCCAACACCAAAGTTCCCCCTCAATTTCCATAAACACCATAGACTCGGTCATAATCATCTGGCTGATGATGGCCTGGCTAGCGAGTTGAAAGGTTAAGTCATAGTTTAAGGTTTCCCATCCAGCATAAATATCGATACTATCATCAGGCATGAGACCAAATACGTAAGGAATCGTTTTTTCTTCATCGCTAAACCAACCGTTAAATAGGTAGCCCTCACGCGCCGGGTCATTTGGGGGATCAACACGGTCCCCAGGGACGCCTACCAAAATTTGCATCGAATCAAGATTATTCAGTCGAATCTCAACATCCTTTGGTTCATCGGTCGTACAAGCCGCCAGCAAAAAAAGTGTCAATCCAATCAAAACGAATGCCGTGCTCTTCATTAAGAATGATTTCATGATAACCCTCTCCTTTTGATAATATGGTAGGACATGCATACGAAATTCGCCAAAGATGCACCTTTTTTTATAAGTAAGCAAGAGAGATTACAATTTCAAAACACTGAGAACTTGCCTATATATCGCAAGAACTGACGTGATGCGGCCGCTTTTAGCAGGATTCACCGAGGTTCTCTTCGTGCCTCAGCCTCAACTAACCAATACGCATAGGAATCCGGATACGGTGCGCGTTGCAACGGATTGGTGATTTTTGTTGGTTTTTAGGGGCTACACAGGATAAACTATGAGTAGATCATGACGTGCAGACGCTGAGACCCCTTAAAGGGATAGACTAAACAGAAAAGGTAGGCTTAGCTGATGCCAAGCCCACCAAAACGTTTTCAAGCCATCCCGCGTTGAGTGATGTGGTATAATCAAGGCAGTTCACAAGGGGGTCGATCGCATGGGTGCCATGACATTTCAGTATACGAAGACAGACACGCACTATGTTCAATATTACTCGGAGGGCGCATGGGAAGAAGGCATGTTGATCAATGATGATTTCTTGAAGATGCCGGCCATGGCCACCGTACTTCATTACGGACAAGAAGCGTTTGAAGGCTTGAAGGCGTTCCGTAGAAAAGATGGCAAAGTCCAAATCTTCAGACCCTATGAGAACGCCAAACGATTTCAACTGTCGTGTGGGTACTTGCTGATGCCTGAAGTAGAGATAGAAGCGTTTGTTCAAGCCGTCATCAAGACCGTTAAAGCGAACCTCAAGTATGTCCCGCCTTATGGTTCAGGCGGTGCTTTGTACATCAGACCTTACATGATTGGTGTGGGGCAAACACTTGCCCCCATGCCTTCATCACGGTACTTGTTCGGTGTCATTGTGACCCCGGTTGGAGCCTTGTTCAAAGGCGCGTTGAAACCGGTGGATTTGCTGGTTTCAGACTATGACCGGGTCGCGCCACAAGGGACGGGGCAATATAAGATTGGCGGTAACTATGCGGCGAGTTTGTTTGCGCAACATCTTGCCCGTCAAAAAGGGTATGACGACTGCTTGTTTCTTGATCCTGCCACACATAAAAAAATCGAGGAAGTCGGGGCGGCGAACTTCTTTGGCATTACCAAAGACAACATCTATATTTCGCCAAACTCACCGTCCATCTTAAAAAGTATTACCAACATGTCGCTCAAGTATCTTGCTGAGACGAGTTTGCGGATGAAGATTTCTTCAGATGACATTGATATCGATGCTTTGGATCATTTAGTTGAAGCGGGTGCTTGTGGCACTGCGGCGGTCATTACGCCGATTCGCAGTCTTTGTCATCAGGAGAAGGTGCATGTGTTCCCGACACAGGATGAAGCGGGTCCTGTCACCCAAAAACTGTATAAACTATTAACGGGGATTCAAACAGGCGATGTGGCCGACCCCGATCATTGGACGACGCTTGTTGAGTAAACAACGGCAGGGATGACTGAGGACAGGCACTGGGGACTGTTACATGGCTTTGCATGGCCATATTGTTTTTCATGAATGGATGTGTGTTGACTAAGACACAGCGTCTAAGTGGTTAGGAGGATTGTATGGAAACTAGAATTGAAGTCAAGGATTTCACCCGTGCAGGCTATAAAGAGGTTGTAATCTATCATACGTGGCGCGTTGCCATCTTGAATTACATTGATGAACTGCTTCCTGAAAAGATTGACAACTTTCAAGCACACCTGAACACCGATGAAGTGTTTGTTTTACTTGAGGGTCGTTGTATTTTGTATACAGCCGAAGTCCAGGACAGCCAGCTTGTTGATATTGAAGGGTTAGACATGGTCAAAGGAAAGATATATAACATGAAAAAAGGGGTCTACCATACTCATACGCTATCGGATGATGCCAAAGTATTAATCGTTGAAAACGATGACACTTGTTTGGAAAACTCACCTAAAATCATCATCGATACCGAGATAAACAAGCAACTGGTGGCGATACGGAATGATTTATGGCGCCATCATACAAGACCGTGATGGCTTCAGTGGTTTCTATAAACCTTAGGCTGCAATAGAAGTTGTATCAAGTATAAGAGGTGGCGTGTATGTCGCTATTTAAAGAGCTGAAATCTGTGGTTTCTAAGCAAGCAATCAATGCGTTGTTCAGTCGCTATCCCTTCCTTCGATGGGTTTGGTGGATAGGCGTGGGGGTTGTGATCGTTTTCGCGATTTTAATCACGATGCTTTTTTCTAAGAATCCCCCGAACTTATCGCCATTAGCCATGGAATACTTGCCACATGCTTATGAGAGATTACTGGAAGAAGATGATGTGGATGCCATTGCCTCGACGAAATGGATGTGTATGGAACACATAGCAAGAGATAGAATGGTCACACGAGAATGTGCTTTCTTTATCGAATATACGCTTTCACATCAAGTCACTGATCAGTTCGCGGTCGTAACCGTGAATGACCGTCCCGATGAGGCAACCCTTGAAGTGGTGTTTCGTACGGTTGAAACAGCGACTGATTTGGACCATGCGTATGAGGACTTGTATGCTCGATACAATGATTACTTTGACATGCGCCTGACGAGAGTGTTCTCGATAGGTAACGGACGGTTCAGCCAGGAATCGATTGAAGAAGTTTTGTCAAAAATACAATCGGCACATGACTAATTTCGTAAACGTCCGTTCGAAGTTTAGTTGAAGTGTGACTCGAGTAAAAACAATCTATGCATAGCATCATGACATACTACAGTTTTGATTGGCTCAAGGGCAGCATAAGTGCTTGAAACATCCGATGTAGACGTTATAACAGAGCCCTCTTCGGGCTCTTTTTGTTAGTATGCTGATGGATAAGGTAGACAATGAATCAGTTTGTGTGAGCCCTTGAAAAGTATCAAAACATTCGTTAAAATAGGATTTTTAGTTGTCAATCAAGTTACAGAAAATGGTGATTAGGATGTTTCTTTTGAGGGCTCTACCTTTATTTCGAACGCATTACTTCAAGATTATGCCACAGTATCTTTTGGCGTTGTTTTTAGTGGCGGTGTTTATGTCAGGGGCGTTTCCAGTCGGAATTGTATTGGCCTTACCTTTAAGTGTTGGGGTCGCACATCGGATGCAAACCGTTTTGGTAGAAGGTGACAGTACGGCATCGTCAGTCTTCATTGGTTTTAGCCAAGGCATCTGGCTTCGTAATGTCTTGTATTTGTCGGTGCGTCCTGTCCTTGCGGTCAGCGCTTTTTTACTGTTTAGCAGTGCCTTGTTCTATCGTATTTTGGACTTTGAGTTCACGGCGACATTCATCGCAGAACATGAGCTCACGTTGTTGTATGTCGCGACACTGAGTGGAATTTTACCAGCCGTCATGCTCTTGACACCGTTATCGATGGTGCCTTATCTCCTCGCCGACAAAACGGTTGATGTGAAAACGCAGAACCCGATTATCGAAAGTGTGAAGATGTTAAAAGAACATTATCCCCCACTCGTTCTCATACGAGGAATCTATGCCATCTGGCTGGCTTTCCTTTACTTTTTGGTGTTGTTGTTTCCCTTTATTTTTCTCGCCTTTGTCTTTTCGGGTGAATCACCGGAAGAACCCTTTCATTATCATCGGTGGTATTGGGCGTTTCCACTACATATTTTGCTTGTTGCGCCGCTTTATCGTCTGATCCATGCCGTCTTGTATGTTGAACTAAGACAGGATAAAGACACACGTTTTGAACGGGTGAGATAAGTTGCGCGCGCACGAAATCAAAGTGATGGGTGTCGAACAAGATCGCGTCTCAGCCATATCGTAATTGGTAAGTAGGATTGACCTTTCTTGCACGTGGGTCACATCGCGGTGCAAGGCAAATGAGTGGGGATGGGGCATGACAACCTTGCGCTGATGAGATAGTGAAGCATGCGCAAGTCCATATTTAATGTCTATCGGCGGTGCTAGGGTGCTATTTTAGCTCAGACGTCAATGATTTGTGACCGATGACTTAGCAATCAGACGGCTTGTGCACCATTCAACGCGTACGTTTTGCTTGTTCCGGTGTATAATAAAGGCAAAAAGGAGAGGGTTAGATGAACCATAGAAGACTAGGCAAAACCAACATGAAAGTCAGTGAGATTGCCATGGGATGCTGGCAACTCGGTGGTGTATGGGGTGATCCCTTTGACGAAAATGTCGCGATGGAGACATTGATCGCCGCGACCGAACAAGGCATCAGCTGTTTGGATACCGCTGATGTTTACATGGGCGGTGAAAGTGAGCGGGCCATTGGCCGATACATGAAAACACGACAGGATAAGCCGTTTGTCATCACGAAGATCGGACGCTGGTTAAATCCGCACACAGCGGAAGGTTACAATGAGGACAATCTCCGACATTTCATCGACCAATCAAGAAGGAATTTGCAGGTTGATGCACTGGATATGGTTTTATTGCACTGTCCACCGTTTGAGGTCTATTATACGCCTGAGGTTTTTGCCATTTTAGATAAACTGAAAGCAGAAGGCAAAATGAAACACTATGGCGTCAGTGTCCAAAAAATCGAAGAAGCGCTCATCGCGATGGAATACCCTGGCGTTGAAGCGGTCGAAATCATTTTCAACATGTTTCGCTTAAGACCGGCCGAGTTGTTTTTTCAACAAGCCAAGAAGAAGGATGTTGGCGTCATCGTCCGGGTGCCGCTTGCTAGTGGGTTATTAACAGGTAAGTTTACGAAAGCAACCACATTCAGTCAAGACGATCACCGTCAGTCAAACCGGCAAGGGGCATGGTTTGACCGGGGCGAAACGTTTAGCGGCGTTGACTATGATACGGGGATCCAAGCCGTTGAGGCGCTGAAGAAGGTGTTTCCAGACGAATCGTTGCCGATGGTTGCTTTGCGGTGGATTTTGATGTTTGATGCCGTCAGCACGGTCATACCGGGTGCAAGTAGACCTGAACACATTATCAGCAATGCCAAAGCAGCGGATCTAAAGCCGTTGACCCCTTGGCAAATGCAACAAGTCGAAGCCATATACAACCGCTACGTGAAAGAACAAGTCCATTGTCGCTGGTGAAGACGAAGTTGTGACGATTATTTGCGAAGTTAACACAAAGAGGCTGTAAACACAAGGCAAGCTCTTCTTTAAGGTGCGCTTGTCTAAACAAAAACAAAGGTG
>RECF01000064.1 GCA_007694145.1 Acholeplasmatales bacterium
TGGGGCGACTGATGGGAATTGAACCCACGAATGCCGGAGCCACAATCCGGTGCGTTAACCACTTCGCCACAATCGCCATGTCGTCTTTTTAAGACTATAAACATTGTATGCAATTCACCCCTGATTGTCAAGCGATAAATGGATGTTTCCTATCAATGCTTATGCGGCGCTAATGTGTCTTGTTTCACTTTTTTCCACCTACAATTGTTAACGAAATCTTTTGCTGTCGTTAAAATCGTGTTATAATGTAAGGTACTCAAGGCAACATAACCTCACCAAGAAAGGGTGTCCGCGTATGAAGAATCCCCGTGCTTCGTTGGTTCTGCTGAGTGTTTTCATCGCCACAACACTCTTTTTGGAGCTGACATTCAAAACGCGCCTGCTACATCTTGAGTTTAGAATGCAACACTTCTTCTCGCTTGATGTCTTGCGTAATATTCTTTTCACCGTCACGTACGGTTTCTTCGTCTTGCTGTTTCTGAAATTGTTCAAGTCACGAACCGTCAAGTACTTGTTTGTTGTGTTTATTTTGCTATTAGTAGTGCTTTACTTTTCACAAGATATTTACTACCTCATTGCTAACAACTTCTACTCTTTCGCTTTTTCTGGCGAGTTGGCCACCGGCTTGACTTTCTTCTACCGGTTGCCTCAATCGTTGACATGGGGTCACCTTTGGTACCTGATTCCCATCATCAGCCTCTACCTGTTTTTGCGCCTAGCCCACGTCAAAAAACTTGATGTGTTCAACATTCGATACACCCGTGTGCATCAGCCCTTCATCTATGCCGTGCTTGCCGGGGTGTTCTTGTTCGTGTCGATATCCACCATCAGCGCCGATAGGGATCCGGACAACATTTTTGACTTCTCCGATTACGACTTGTACATCCAGCCGGTCGTTCCCCATACAGCGATGCGTAAGTTCGGCTTGTTATCTTACGCCCGTATCGATATCCAGAATGCTTTGACTTCACGGTCGGAGTCCGTTGATGAGGACATTCGCATCGAAGACTATTTCGCAAGTCGCACAGGGCATGAGCTGAATGTGATGACCCGACGCTTCACCGACAAGAACTTCATCATGATTATGGCTGAAGCCCTTGATACATACGCCCTCGATCCGGACCTGATGCCTAATTTATACGCACTCAGTCAAAACGCCTGGACGTTTGACAATTTCTATGCTCCGCTTTATTACCGAAATACGGCCGACACGGAGTTCATGGTCCAAACGGGCTTTTATCCTAACCGCAATGTCCAGTTGAGCATGGAAGCCTATGTCGATAACACGTTCCCTTACACCTTACCCAACCTATTCAACATGCGTAACTACGCGACGTTTGCTTACCATAACTTCAGCGATCACTTTTACCCGCGGGAAACGTTCCATCCAGATACGCTTGGCTATGACGCCTACTTCGGTCCAGATGACATGGGCCTCATCACCCCGCCAAACAGTGAACGTGACGCACGCGGGCACTACTGGCACAGCGACTTGCAAATGTTTGAAAACACCTTGCCGGCGCTTCTAGAACAGGACAAGTTCTTCGGCTACTACCTGACTGTGACCGGACATCTTCCCTATGAGCCTTCACGCCACGATTATGCCCTCAAGCATATTGACACCATTGAGGCTATCCTTGCTCAAAAAGGGCTTGAAGACTTAGAAGATGACATCAAGTATTATCATGCCGCTCAATGGGAGTTTGATCTCGCAATCGGTTACCTCATGGCAACACTCGAAGCAAGCGGGCGTCTTGAGGATACAGTGATCGCCATCTTCGGTGATCATTATGCCTATGGCTTGAGCCAACAAGACATCTGGGAATATGACACCAAAAAAGAGTCGCGCACCGAACTCGGTATCCATAATGTACCGTTTATGATCTACCATGCCGGACTGACCCCGAAAACATTTGCTGAAACGTTTTCTAGTGTCGACATATTGCCGACACTCGCAAATATGTTTAACTTGCCCCTCGACTACAAGACTGTCATGGGTGAGGATGCCTTCAACAGCATCCAAAACCGGGTTGTCTTTTCCAGTATGAGCTTCTTGACAGACACGTACTTCTATGAAGTTGAACGCGATTTGTTTGAACCCCTGTCCCCGACTTTCACTGCGACCGACCCACGGCCACTGATCGGTGAAGTGTATTATCAGATGCTGATCAACAACTACATCCTCACCCATGATTACTTCAGTCCAGGCTACGGCCTCGACAACGATGAGGATGACGGGGACGATTTGGCCTCCTGAATGTTGAAACCCGGCTACTTACCAAAGAGGTAAGTGGCCTTTCTTTTATTGAAAACAGCCAACCCGTTTTAGGCGGTTGGCTGTTGATCATGATGGTTTGTCGTCTCAGTCCCAGAACCAGCACAGGCCGAAGCCTTTGGGACCGACATGGATGGTGAAGACCGGCCCGAGCGTCTCGGTTCTGCTAATCTTCGCTTTGGGCACATGGTCTTTCAACATGCCTTCAATGATGTCACCATTTTCAAGCGAATTACGGGTGATGATGCGTGCGTGAAGCTGCGCGTTTTCTTTGCGTTTCGGATCTTCAAGTACTTCTTTGACGATGAACTCATGCAGTTTCTTGTGGGTGCGTTCTTTGTGGAACAGCTGTAATTTTCCGTCGATGATTTTGATGATGGGTTTGACCTTAAGCATCGTGCCGATAAACGCCTGTGTCTTCGACAAACGACCGCCCTTTTGCAAGGAATACAGATTTTCAACCGTAAACATCAAGGTTGACTTAGCAATGATGTCTTCCATCTTCTTGATGACTGCGCTGAGGCTGTTTTCTGATTCGAGCAGGTCGATGAGTGTCATCGCAAGCAACTCGTTGCCATAGGCAGCATTCTGGGTATCGAAAATGTGGATCGAATCTGGTTTCTCAAGCATGCTTTTAGCAAGCATGGCACTTTGATACGTCCCGGAAAGTCCGGGTGAAAGCGTCAGGATAAGCAACTTTTCATAGCCTTTGGCAAATGCGGCCTCATAGGCCTCAAGAAACTCTGAAGGTGAAGGTTGTGAGGTGGTCAATTTCGCTTTTTCATCTTGTTTGGCATAGATGAAGTCATTGTCGATTTCAAGTTCTTTGTGGGTGTTGTCATTCTCGATGACATTGAGGCTGACAACATGCAAGTCATGTTCTTGGATATACGCTTTGGGAAGGTAGAAAGTACTGTCGATAATAATACCAATCTTTTCCATGGGGGGGACTCCTTTTTTTTATTTTTACTTCACAGCAAGACGCTGATGGTCAGAAAGTGAAAGAATGATCCGCCAAGCACAAACACGTGCCAGACAAAGTGGGCATAACGGAACCGGCTGATATAGAAGATGACACCCAACGTATAACTCAAGCCGCCGACAAGCAAGAGCACAAAGGCCTCTTGGGTGATTGCTGAGGCAACATCCCGCCAAATGAACACCGCACTCCACCCCATCAGCAAATACATGAGCAGATGGATACCCTGGTAGCGGCGAATCCAGATGGATTTGAAGACAATGCCCGTCACGGCAATCACCCAGAGGATAACCAGCAAGATGATGCCAGAACGTTGTGGGGATAAAAGTAAGACAAAGGGCGTATAGGTGCCGGCAATAAGCAGATAGATGGCACTATGATCTAATCGCTGAAACACGGCCATGACCCGTTTCATCGAACGTGGGAACGCATGAAAGAGCGTGCTGGATGTATAAAGCATGAACATACTCATGGCAAAGACGACCACACCCGTCACTTCGGTGGGACCATCGGCACGGATGAGTAGGACCACTAAGGCGACAATGGCCAAAATCATCCCGATGCCGTGGCTGACGGCATTGGCAATCAATTCGCCGAGTGTTTCTTTTCTCATGATCCAGCTCCTCACGTCAAGTCTATAAAAACAGTATCAAATATTACTCTATCTGTCAAGGTAATCGTTCTGAGTGTTTCATCGTGATCTTAAAAAAAACCGCTATAATAAAACATTTTCGTCTGATTAAGGTTCTCTCAAAGCGGTGTCAAACTGACCCCATGCACAAAAAAGACACCGCGTAGCACCCCACAACACGGTGTCAAAACATATCAATAATCGTCGTTTTTCTCTTATGAACCTAATCCATTGCGCCGCGGATGAGAAACGCTTGCGCTGTTAAAACAAATGATCGAACGCGCCGGTGCTTGGTGGGGTGTAGAGCGCTTCAATCCGCTCTGCGAGTGTGTCGACAAACCGTTTGACATCCCGCACTTTCGGATGGGACCCGACGGCAGGATACTGCAAAAGCATCGTAGCGAAGACCCGGTACCAAAGGCGATAGTCGGTCTTTTTGGCATAGTGGGACACGGAACGGTGCTTGATCGCCCATGGTTTGAGACCGGCATAATGGATGCCGTTGAGTACGTCTAAGACGGGATAGCCGTTGAAACTTGAGTACCGCAAATCAAGATTGTGCCACGACCCGCTCAATTTTGCGGTGATGTATTGCATTTCTGGCCAAGGCCACGCGGCAATCTTCTCCCGCATGAAAGGGTCGTCAAGGTCCGCTTCAATCGCCCGGTACAATCCCATCGAAGGTTTGATTACATACAGGGCAGCATTGACCCCCATGTTGTCATGGTCGGTGAGGACTCGGTCCGTGATTTCTTTAGGTACCGGTGCCCCAAAAGGCAAGTCGGCATACACTTTGTGCCAACGCCACGACCCGTCTTCAAAGACACTGTCGGGGATGATGTACTGCCCCGCTTCACTTTCCATGCAGTAATTTTTGTCTTCGTTGATGACCCCTGCGGGTGCGGGTGCTGTAAACAATGTATCATACTCCCTCAGCGGCAACAAATCCGCATCGGCGATGACAATCTTCTCATAACCGCATTGCAAATCACCGTCACGACCGAGCCTGAGCGCCTGAAAGCGGGTGAACAAGAACGGTCGGTCCTGTCGCTCATGGCGCTTGCCGTGGGGGACGTACACGCTGTCGATTCGGATGACGCGGTCATAAAGCACCGCCAGCGCCGCCTGTCCCGCTGCGGTGACATGCTCATCAATCAAGCACACCAAATCGGCCCGGCTTTCTTGGCGTCGCAAGGCATACGCAAACACGAGCGCACCTGGGATGAAGGCATCGTTGCGCATGACAAAGGTGACAAACGCCTGCTTAGCTGTCTTCTGTTTCACAAAAGGGCCTGACGCACAGCCGCAAGCACCGTGTCACGCGCCGTCTGTCCACCGGCAAGCAACGTCTCAACTTGCGCCTTCAAGGCATTTTGATGGGCCGTATCTTCCATACCCGAAAGATTGATCATCACGTTGAGACACGCCCCCTCAAGCCCAGCATAAAGCATCAATACGGCCACGCCGACATCGGAAATGGCGTTTTTGTTGCCGTACTGGACAATCCAATGCGCCTTTTCAAGCGCTTCAAGGGCGATCTTCGCAATCGCTTCAGGCACTTCGATGGCCCCAAGTGTCGCCCGGTCGATGGCTTTTTTACGCTTGATTTTTTCCGCTTCGGTTTCTTTTGGCATCCGGAAACTTTCCATGATGGCATTGAATGCATCGGTATCCCGATCAACCAAATCAAGCAACCGAACTTCAAGCGTCTTCAGCGCCTCATGGGCACTGATCAGTTCGGACTGAACCGCCTCATCCAGTGTCTGAAACTTTTTCTTCGGCAACGTCAGATGGCCGACCATCCGTAAGAGCCCCGCCCCCAGTGCAGCGGCTACGGCACTGACCGACCCGCCCCCTGGGGCCGGTTTGGCTGAATCTACTTCATAGACAAACTCACGGACACTCATATCAACGAGTTTCATACAATCACACTCCTCAAACATAATTTAGACTACCATCGCGTACGACCGGTTTACCGGCAATGAAGACATCACGGACATGGTTGGTAGCGAAATGGTACAGCATATAAACAAAGTTCGGTGCTTCGCACAAGATGATGTCGGCCTGTTTGCCCACCTCAAGACTGCCAATCGTCTTGCCTAAATCCAGCGCATGCGCCGCATTGAGCGTCGCAGCGGTCAAAATCTCTTCAGGTGTCATGTTGAGCTTCAGTGCAGCGAGATTCAAGGTAAACCCGAAATTTTCCGATGGGCAACTGCCCGGATTATAGTCACTTGCAAGCGCGATGGCCACACCCTCTTTAAGCAGGGTGCGTGCCGGGGCATAGGCATGACCGAGATAAAAGGACGTGCCCGGCAAGAGCGTCGCGACAGTGCTAGATTGACTGAGCGCTTTGATGCCAGCCGCGTCGATGGCCATGAGATGATCGGCACTATGCGCCTTTAACTCGACCGCGAGTGGCACACCACCGAGTGCGACGATTTCATCGGCATGGATTTTGAGTTTAAAGCCGTGTTTTTTGGCCGCCTCAAGCATCGTGCGTGCTTCAGCGACCCCATAGACCCCTTTTTCGCAAAAGACGTCCACAAACGACGCTAAGTGGTTTGCCTTGACTTTCGGCAATAACGCCACAAGCTGTTCGACATGCTTCGCTGCTCCGCCGGGGTGATTTTTCGGCACCGCATGCGCACCCATGAAAGTCGAGATGATGCGCACCGGCAGCGTATCATCGAGCGCCTGCGCCACCTCAAGCTGTTTCTTTTCCGTTTCCCACGTCAGACCGTAGCCGCTTTTGGCTTCAACGGTCGTCACCCCGTATTGCACCATCTTCGCTAGACTGTTTGCGGCCTGTGCATAGAGCGTTTCAAAGGATGCGTCCTGCGTGGCCTTAACGGTGCTGTGGATGCCCCCACCCGCCTTGAGAATGTCCATGTACGGCACCCCGGCTTGTTTTTGGGCAAACTCATGTTCGCGTGAACCGGCGTGAACGAGATGGGTATGGCTGTCGATGAAGCCTGGCAGTGCCAGTTTCCCTTCCGCATCAACCACGGTCGTCTCCGCACCGATATACGCATCACCCAGTCCTTCACCGACTGCGAGAATCCGGCCATCCAAAATCGCAATGAAGGCTCGTTTGATGGTGTGGACCGTTTGCATCTTTGCCCCGTGTTTCGGCCCGGGCCCTATGGGCGTCATCAAGGTGCCAATACGCTGAATGAGCGTCGTTGCACACGGATCAGTCGACATGGGCTTCAATGATCTTGTCGACCGTGAAATCGCGGAACTTGAGCCACGTCACCGCAAGATCGCTCAACTGTTCTAGTGTCATGGTGTCTGCTTCAAAAGCGATACCTTCACATGCCATGTAATAGGCCAGCGAACGCACAAGCGTCGCTTTAGGCACGAGACCGACAATTTCAGCCGAAGGCACCGCAACCCCGTCGCGTCGCGCTTCCATCTTTACGGTCTCAAAAATGCGGTAAACCGGGTTTTGCATGTCATTGAGTATATTCATCGTCACTTGGGTGTGTCCGCGTTCAGCAAGCAGGACCGGACCGGCTTGGATGTGCTTGAATCCGCCGCTTGATCCCCGGATGGCTTTGGCAATCCGCTTGGCGACATCGATGTTGTCCGTCATCAGGTCGATGTTGTAGGCGATGAGCGGCATGCGCGCACCGACTGCACTCACACCGGCTGTCGGATGCGGCTTTGCAGGGCCAAAATCAGGGGTCCAAGCCGGATCTTGCAGTTTCGCAGCCATCCCTTCATACTCCCCTTTACGAATCGCTGGCAGCTTGACGCGTCCTTTTTGTTTGGCGGCTTCGGCATAGACAAAAACCGGAATATGCATCGATGTGGCCAGTTTTTCGGCAAATCGATGGGCGATGGCCACACAGTCATCCATGGTGATGTCGGCAATCGGGATGAACGGTACGACATCGGTCGCACCCATGCGCGGGTGTTCCCCTTTTTGCCGATTCATGTCAATCCGTTCGGTGGCGACACGCACGGCTTCAAGTAATGGGGAAACCATCGCTTCAGGGTCACCGATCAAGGTGACCACCGTCCGGTTGTAGTCTTGGTCGGGCTCCACGGAAGCACATGTAAAGCCGGTTTGGTTTCTAAGCGGTTCGACGATGGCCTCAATCGTCTTCATGTCCCGACCTTCTGAGAAATTGGGTACACATTGAACAATTGGTTTCATCCTGTTTCTCCTCCTCGTAGTTTGGTTTTGATCCAAGCGGCGAGCGCCGCCTTGTCGGTCGTTTCGGGCAACGTGACGTGACCGTCTTTCTGCGCGTTGAACCGGGCACTGGTCTTAACAGCGGCCGCATTGCGCGCCCAGGCTCTGCGTGCGACACCGCCCATGACATCAAACATCATCGCTTTATCGATGATCGCGTCGACCCGTTCTGAACCATCAAGCACCAGACCGTAGCCCCCGTTGATGGCTTTCCCTGTACCGACGCCACCGCCGTTATGTAGCGCAACGAGACTCATGCCACGGGCCGCATTTCCGGCAAAAACATGGGTGGCCATCTCACTCATGATACGGGACCCGTCATAGATGTTGGCGGTTTCGCGAAAAGGCGAATCGGTCCCGCCCGTATCGTGATGATCGCGTCCGAGCATGAGGGCGCCGATGGTGCCCTCGCGGACCATGGCATTGAAGGTGCGGGCGATGTCCCGACGGCCCCAGGCATCTTGATACAGGATGCGCGCCTGCGTCCCGACCACTAAGTCATGTTCCCCCGCCAGATCGACCCAGTGGTAATTGTCACGGTCCTGCACACGCCGCTTCGGATCGATGCAGGCCTTCGCCGCGGCATCGGTCTTAGCGAGGTCTTCGGGGTCCCCAGAGAGACACACCCAGCGAAACGGTCCATAGCCGTAATCAAACAAGGTCGGACCCATGATATCTTCGACATAACTTGGCCAGATGAAACCGTCGTTTGGATTTTGCCCGTTCTGGCACACCTCAGCGATGCCCGCATCAAAGACGGCTTTCATAAAACTGTTGCCGTAGTCGAAAAAGTAAATGCCGCGCTCATGGAGTGTCTTAAGCGCTTTAAAATGCCGTTTGAGCCCAGCATCGACATGTTGCTTGAAACGATCGGGATCGTCCTTGATCAAGGCTGTCCGTGCCGCAAAACTAAGCCCTTGCGGTGTATAGCCACCCTCATAGACGTTGTGGCAACTTGTCTGGTCGCTGAGCAGATCGATGTGCACAGAGTGCGTTACCGCATATTCAAGCAGTTCGACGATGTTGCCGTGGTAGGCTAAGCTCGCACCGTGTCCAGCGTCTTGCGCGTCTTTGGCCGCTTGATAGGCCGCATCCGGCGTATCAAACACCGCGTCAACCCAGCCTTGTTCATGGCGGGTCTCAATCCGTGAGCGGTCGACCTCGGCAATCAATCCTACGCCCCCAGCCATCTTCATCGCCTTGCCTTGCGCGCCACTCATGCCGCCTAAGCCACTTGAGACAAAAAGGACGCCAGCGAGGTCCTTGTCTTCATGAATGCCGAGTTTCATCCGACCGGCATTCAGCAATGTCGAATACGTGCCGTGCACAATCCCCTGAGGCCCGATATACATCCAGCCCCCCGCCGTCATTTGCCCATAATTCGCCACACCCAGTGCAGCCGCACGGGCAAAATGCGCCGGTGTGTCATATTGACCGATCATCAAACCGTTCGTCAAAATGACCCGCGGTGCATGCGTAAACGACTTAAAAAGACCCAAAGGATGACCCGACATGAGCACGAGGGTCTCATCGGCGGCCATCTTTTGCAAATAATGCGTCACCAAGCGGTACTGCATCCAGTTTTGAAAGACTTGCCCAGATTCACCATAGGTCACCAGTTCGTATGGATACAGGGCAATCGCAAAACTGAGGTTGTTGTCAATCATCACCTGAAAAGCCCGGCCCTCAAGGGTCATCCCTTCATACTGATTAATCGGCCGCGCTGTCAAGGGACCTTCAGGGCGAAACCGGTAACCGTAAATGCGACCGGTCGTCATCAGTTCCTCGTAAAACTCGTCAATCAGACGCCCTTGCCAGCTTTCAGGAATATAGCGCAACGCATTGTCCAAAGCTTGCACGATGTCCGCTTCAGAAAGCGACGCAAATCGTTTCGGTGCCCGGCGTATGCCCGGCGCAAAACCCGGGTGTTTCGGCAAGGTATCAAATAGATCCAGTAACGAAACGGACGGGCGTGACTCATGGAATTCTCGGGTCATCAATGGCCTCCTCAAACAGCGGATCGTCCAAAATCAGACGTTCACTCGCCTTGATGTACGGTTGCATCACGACATCACGCTCGATGAAGGGCACGACCGTACGAATCTTGTCATAGAGGGCTTGCGAAACGACCGACACATCGCCAAGACCCCGGAAATCTAAGGCCTGCGCTGCCGTCATCATCTCCATGCCCAACACTTGAATCGTGTGTCTGACGACCTGACGGGCCTTGCGGGCGGCGATGGTCCCCATCGACACATGGTCTTCTTGATTGGCACTTGAAGGAATCGAATCGACACTGGCGGGGTGGCAGAGTACCTTGTTTTCACTGACAAGACTCGCCGCCGCATATTGCACGATCATATACCCTGAATGCAAACCTTTCTCCTTGATGAGAAAGGGGGGCAGTTTTTCGTTGAGGTGCGGATTGACCAAACGCTCGATCCGCCGTTCGGAAATGTTGGCGAGTTCGGCGGCCGCAATCGCGAGATAATCTGAGGCTAAGGCGACAGCCTGGCCATGAAAATTTCCAGCGGACAAGGCTCTGCCGTCTTCAAGGACGACTGGGTTATCCGTTGCGGCATTCATTTCCCGGGTGATGACGTCGGCGATATGGATGAACGCATCTAAGCTCGCCCCGTGCACTTGGGGGACGCATCTGAGGGCGTAGGCATCTTGGATACGATGCTCACCTTGCCGGCTGACACGACGACTGCCTGCTAAAAACCCTCGCATCCGTTCTGCGACGACGTTTTGACCATGCTGGTTACGGATGCTGTGAACCATCGGGTCTAAGGCATCGACGATCCCCGAAAACGCCTCAAACGACAGGGCGGCGGCCCGGTTGGCCGCAGAAAAAGCACGCATTGCCTCATAAAGGGCATGCGCGGCAACGCTGGTCATCGCCTGGGTGCCGTTGATAAGGGCAAGACCCTCTTTGGCATGCAGTGCCTCAAGCGGTTTGATATCGCGATGTTTGAGCCCTTCTAAAGCAGGGACGATGCGCCCTGCATGCCACACTTCGCCAAGCCCAATCAGCGGTAAGGCCATATGCGCAAGTGGCACCAAATCACCACTCGCACCCAGCGACCCTTGGCTATAGATGACCGGCACGATGCCTGCGTTCAAAAACTCAACCATCTTTTCCACCAGTTCCACCCGTACGCCACTGTACCCTTTAATCAGTGCATTGATACGCAAAGCGAGCATCCCACGAACAATCGGTTCATCAAACGGTTCGCCTAAGCCGCACGCATGACTTTTCAATAAATTTTCCTGCAAGGCATTCACATCCTCACAAGAAATCAGTTCATCGCTCAGTTTGCCAAAACCCGTATTGACACCATATACCGTTTCCTTGCGCGCAAACATGTCTTCAATAATCGCGCGTGACGCTTGAACTTTCGCCCAGGCGGTTTCTGATATCATCACGGGTTGTTTGTGCAAAGTAATCTGCATCAAAGTTTCGATGTTCAGGTCATAGCCATTCAGTGTAATCACACCGTTCCTCCTCAATAAGACATCGTCCCTATGATAGCATAGAACGCTTAAAAATAAAAGCGTTTACACCGTGACGACCCCCTCGTTTTCAAGCCAAAAAGAAGACACGGCCAAGCGGCTGTGTCTTTCTGTTTACGTGATAAACTGCACGACCATGAGCACGGCGGAGATGGCTAACAATACCGCCCACAAAACCGGGTTTACACGGCGAATGCGTCCCCCGCCCATCGCATTAGCGGGCGCTATCCCAAGGAGTAGGTCGAAGAAGATCGCATACGGGATGATGAACCGGAACAAACCCATCAATTCAATCAGACGTGGGTTGTTGGGGCGATAGAGCGGAAACAAAAACACGGCCACCGCTGAAGCAGTCAAGAGCACGAGTACCGAAGGCAACGTCATCTTGAACAACGTCTGCTTCTCATGATCCTCCCGCCAGACGGCTTTGTTTGGATAAAGACCCCCAAAGGTGACGAACACACCGGAAAAAAACAAGGTGATCGCGGTCGCAAGGATCATGCCGCTCTCCCAATACCGGTAGACAACTTTAAACTTGAGCCGCCTTGCCGCAAGCAGCATCGGCCCAAACTTGAGGGCAAAAAGGAGCGCCGCAATGACAGGTGCTAACCAGATGATATGCACATGCAAGCGCCACCCTTGCCTAAGCATAAGCAAGACAATGAGCACCGCATGAAAGAGCACCTGCACCCACCACGCCCCCAGCGGTTTCGCATGCCGGTCATCGGGTGTTGCAGGCATCGTGTCCTGCAAGGCTTTCGACCACCAAAAGTAACCGATGTCAACCAGATGATTGCCCTTGAACCACACTTTCGGCAAGGCTTTTTGGTAGCGGTGATACTGATCAGCCGTTGAGCGGAGCGCAAACCCGTGCTGGGCGAACAAATTGCTTGAGGCAGTGTTGTGCCCTTCGACACAACCGGCGACTTCCGCATACCCTGCGTTCTCAAAATGATCCATGGCCGCCGCAAACAGCCTCCCGGCAATCCCGCGGCCTTGGGCATCGGGGTGGGTGAACAAATATTTGATCATCCCGAGTTTTCGGCCTTCTTGTAAGTTGATCGTGCCGCAGACGATACCACCTAGTATGGTCTCCTCTTCTTTGTAGACCAAGGTGTAATCGCCGACATCAAAGGCCATGAAATAGCCGAACAAGCCGAAACTCTTTCGTAAAATCGGTAACAACGTCTGTCTTTGGTTTTCATTTAAAACTTCAATCGTGTTGTCAAGGTTCATTGCATTATCCTCCTCGTCTGGTAAACCCTTGTTTATTCATGACTATGATACCATAACACAGGCTGTAATCGCCCCTAAATTTGACGTTTGCCAAAAATACGACACGTGCGCGATATTTCCATCCCAACTACACCCTAAAACAACATAAAAAAAACAGCGGTTCATCTGAACGCGCTGCCTTCATACGTGGTTGGCCACAAAGTGGCAGGGGTGACAGGATTCGAACCCGTACCGACGGTTTTGGAGACCGCTGTGCTACCGTTGACACCACACCCCTAGATCTGGTGGAGGGGGACGGATTTGAACCGCCGAACCCGAGGGAGCAGATTTACAGTCTGCCGCGTTTAACCACTTCGCTACCCCTCCATAAAAAGGCCGCATCTCTTAGGGCTGTTTTATTATATCAAAGATGACTTTTAAAATCAACCATCATTTTCAGTGGACGCATCGAAAGCCTCGTATGTGTCAAGGCTGCATCAAGCGAACACAACACCCACGCGGATTACAAACGTGGCCCCACCCGTATCAATCAAGGTGGGCCACGTTTCAAAACATCGTGCAAAAACTCAGCTTACGGTATAACCAGCCTGCACGATGGCCTCTTTGACAACGGCTTCATCGAGTGTATCCTCGACCCTCACAAGCTTGTTGTCAAGATCAATGGTCACATGCTTCGCACCCAAAGCCGCAAGCGCCTTTTCAATGCGCATCTTGCAATGGCCGCATGTCATGTCTTCAACCTTGAACTCCATCTTGGTTTCCTCCTTGATTTCAGATTCGAACTCCGGTAATTTAAACGCTTTTAAGCGCAATGCATTCAAGACCACGGCAATCGATGAGAAACCCATGGCCGCCGCCGCAAGAACCATCGAAAGGCGTCCACTTGCGGCTAAAGGAATCGCCACAAGATTGTAGGAAAACGCCCAGAAAAAGTTTTGGCGGATGTTTCGCAAGGTCGCCTTGCTCATGTCGATCGCCTTGATGACTAGTCCAAGATCATGGCTCATCAGCGTAACGTCGCTTGAATCGATTGCAATATCGGTCCCATGACCCATGGCAATCCCTACATCGGCAAGTTTGAGCGCTGGGGCGTCATTGATTCCATCCCCGACAAACGCCGTCACATGCCCTTTTTTCTGCAAAGATTCGACAATACCCGCCTTTTCATGCGGGAGCACGCCCGCAAAAACATCATCGATGCCCGCTTCTTTGGCAATGGCCGCTGCGACTGTTTTATTGTCTCCGGTGACCATATACGTCGCAATACCACGTGCCCGCATCGCTCTGATGACCGCCTTTGATGTCGGTTTCAGTTCATCCCGTACCGCATACACGGCACGCACTTGATTGTCTACCGCGACGAAGTTGGTTGTTTTGGCCGCCTCGACAAGTGTTGCATGCGCGGCATCGAAATCGCGGGTGTCAAGTCCTTCATCTTC
This sequence comes from Acholeplasmatales bacterium, assembly GCA_007694145.1. Lineage (GTDB taxonomy): Bacteria > Bacillota_I > Bacilli_A > Izemoplasmatales > Izemoplasmataceae > SKGI01. Next base: position 14,281 of record RECF01000064.1, read on the forward strand.
CATCAAGGCCGCCGTACCAATCAGGACACGTTGCCCCTTGACCATAGCGGCAATCCCTTTGCCTTGAAACACTTTGAAATCGGTGGCCTCACTTGCGGTGTCCATGCGGCTTTCGGCATAGACGATCAGTGCTTTTGAGATCGGGTGGGTGGATTCCTTTTCAACCGCGTGCACGAGGGTGAGTACCGATTCATCCCCCAACCAATCGGTAAGCGTTGGTTTGCCGGCCGTCAACGTGCCCGTCTTGTCAAAGGCGATGGCATCGATCGCATTGGCCCGCTCAAAAAACTCGCCCCCTTTGTAGAGAATGTGGTTTTGAGCGGCCTTGCCGTTCCCGACCAAAATACTCGTCGGTGTCGCCAAACCCAAGGCACATGGACAGCTGATAACGAGAATGGCGATGCTGCGGGTGAATGCTTCCGCGAAAGTAAAGCCATCGAGCACAACCATGTGCAAGAGGAAGTTGAGCAAAGCAATGGCCATGACCCCTGGCACAAAGTAAGCCGCCACTGTATCGGCAGTCCGCTGAATGGGCAATTTTTGGCTACTGGCTTCCTCGACCGTCGCGATAATCTGACTGAGCATCGTGTCACTGCCGACCTTGGTGGCCTCAATCACCACCTTCTCACCGACATTGAGGGTCGCACCGATGACCGTGTCGCCGGCTTTTTTGCCAACCGGAATACTCTCACCGGTAATCATCGATTCATCACTATGGGTGCTGCCTTGGACAATCTTACCATCGACAGGAAACTTCTCACTCGCTAACACGACGATTTTATCACCGACGAACACGTCGTCAATCGGCACCATACGGGCCCCATCATCAAACACTTTACGCGCTTCCTTCGCCCCGAGATTAATCAGTTCGACCAAAGCATCGGTCGTCCGTTCTTTCGCTACATGTTCGAAATAGTTGCCGACGAGGACCATCGTGATGATGACTGCGCTGATTTCAAAGTACAGTTCCGGCCCGTGCATCCCCATGCCACCGCTAAGACGGTGCTCTAAAAAGAGATACAGACTGTAAAAGTAAGCACTGCTCGTACCCAGGACAACCAGAATGTCCATCCCAAGCACTTTTTTACGTAAGGATTTATACGCACTCTTGTAAAAACGGGCGCCGATGTAAAACTGGACAATCCCCGCCACAATCAGCTGGAAGAGACCATCCATGAACAGGCTCGGCACATAAAGAAAGGCAAACCAGTCCAGATGACCAAACATCGCCCACAACAACGGAAACGACAAAACAAGCGCCAAGATGACCCGTTGTCTGAGACGCTTGCGTTCTTTGGCGTTGTCTTCAAGTGAAGCCTCAAGGACCGGTTTGTATCCCGCCGCTTGGATGAGTGCGGCCATGTCGGTCAGCTTGTAGCGATTTTCGTCATAGCTGAGCAACACTTTGCCAGCCCCAACGTTGACTTTGACACTCGCCCCCTCAACGGACTCAAATGTATTCTCAATGGTTTTAGCACACATGGTGCATGTCATGCCTTCGACGCGCAACGCTTTTTTAATCATGTCAAGGTCTCCTTCTTGTACATATTGCAGACGTATATATGTTGGTCTTTAATCGCTTCATGGCGATGAAAGTGCGCCTCATCTTCGACAAGCCGCGCGACACGCGCCCTGAGCACGCGTAAGTATTCAATCAGTGCCGTTTCAGCAAGCAAACCCGCACTCACCGTATGAAAACCTCGCTGTTTCTCGCGACGAACGGTCACGATGCCGGCTTCTTTCAACTTATTCAAATGTTTGGTGATGTTGACTTGTCGCTCACCGAGAATTTCTTCGAGTTCACAGACACACAACTCTCTTCCTAAGAGCAACACAACGAGTCTGAGTCGTGTTTCATTACCAAGCTGTTTCATGATTTCCATGCGATCCATCTTTCTCACCTCGTTTTCATTATACACCTGATGTATATGCTTCACATGGAATATGCTCAAAAAAGAATATAACAGGCTTTCGCGCAAAAAGATGGCACTTAGCGGATAAACACGCTATAATCTACCCGATATCCGTTTAAAAAAAGGAGCCTGATATCCATGCATACTTTAGAAACCCTCGCTGAGGTTGAAGCGTTCGTCGCTGCTCCCTTTTCTGTATTGATCGCCAAAAGCCACACCTGTGCGACGTGCCAACAAATCACCGCGCACTTAAACGCCAAGATTCCCGAGCTAAACACCGTCCCAACCGCGCAGGTATTTCTTGAAGACTTTGAAGCCTTTAGAGGCCATTATGTTGTCTTCAGTGTTCCGACCGTCCTTGTCTTCAGCGACGGCAAAGAACGGCTGCGTGAATCCCGCTTTATCCGCACCGATGTCATCCGCCGGGCCTTGTTGGCCTATCAGGAAAGCCAATAATCACAACGCAGGCTAGGAAATCTTTACCGTTTGCGCTATAATGGGTGCGGGAGGTGGCGCCATGAACATTGCATTGATCGCCCACGACAAGAAAAAGAACGATATGGTACACTTTTGCATGAAACACACCGACACCTTGAAAAAGCATACGTTGATGGCCACCGGTACCACCGGCGCCCTCGTCAAGAAGACCACGGGACTCCCGGTGCATTGTTACAAGTCCGGGCCTCTTGGTGGCGACCAGGAAATCGGGGCCAAAGTCGCCAACGGTGAAGTTGACATGATTATCTTTTTCCGTGATCCGCTCACCGCGCAACCCCATGAACCGGATGTCTCAGCTTTGTTCAGATTAAGTGATGTCTATGAAATTCCACTCGCCTCAAACTTCAAGACCGCAGAACTCTTTTTCAAGTCGCTCGACCTTGCCAAAGATCACCGTTGACTAATGCCATCAAAAAACGGCTGACACCCACACATCGGGGTTCAGCCGTCTTTTTTTATGCCTCTCAGCTACGTTAAACGATTGGACGCGACTTGAAAAGCCTGAGTGAAAGCAACACCATCACAGCACTTAAAGCAAACGCCAACGCCGTCGCCCAAAGCAACACGGACGTATCAAGCTGCCCATGTGCGTAAACGAGCGGATACGCCGCCAAATGCCAAGGCATATACTTGAGCACCCCAAAATCGAGGATGGTAAGCAGCGACGCCACGAAATAAAGACCCAGTGCCGATAGCGCCGGCACCCAATATGATTTGCTTGCGGCCGACACAAGCAGACCGGTATGGACAATCATCAGCACAAAAGCATAAAAACCTAACAGCGCCAACAAAAACCGGCCGAGGGCAAACGTATCAAACAGAAAATAAGTATAATACCCAAACACAACCGCTGAAGCAAGCAAAGTAACCAGCACCGTGAGACTGATGAGCAGACTTTTCGACAGAATGAAATGGATCCGGCTTAAAGGTTTGCTGAAGAGGAGCGGCAAATGGCCACGCGTCCGGTCACGGGTGAAAAACGCCACCGCCACAAACAGCACCACCCAAAGGAAAATCTGGTTGAAATTGCTGAAAAACTGTGTATAGCTTTCCAGGACCGTCGGTTCGGGCATCTCAATGTCGATGCCTTCACTGCGCAAGGCAAACTCGATGATATAGTTGAAATAACGGGCGGTAAGCACACTCAGTCCAGACAAAAACAAACCGAGCGCCCCTAAGACAATGAACTTTGATGTGCGCTGCCAATAAAGCAGGTCATACTTAACGATGGTTTTCATGGAGCACCTCAATGAACACATCTTCAAGTGTTTTTTCTTCCCGACGGTACTGCTGGATATGAAAGCCTGCATCCAGCAATAGACGAAGCAATCCGGCCGCATCCGTCTCATCGTCGACGACATAGCTCAACCCGCCGTTTTGGACAGTATAGTCCTGTACCTTACCAAACGTACCCAAATGTTCGATGAGTGATTCAAGCGGTTCAACCACGCTCAGAAAGTAGCGCAAAGTTTGGTCGGTTACGATGGTCGCCATGTCTTTCTCAAAAATCATCTTCCCTTGCTCAATCAGACCGATTCGGTCGCACACCTTTTGGGCATCTTCGAGTATGTGCGTCGAATAGAAGACAGTCATATCTTGTTTGAGACGTCGAATGATGTCGATAACATCCTTGCGACCGAGCGGGTCGAGCGCACTGGTCGGTTCATCCATGATGAGCATCATTGGCCTGTGCATCAACGCCTGGGCGATGGCCAGCCGCTGTTTCATGCCACGCGAAAAACCGCCAATCCGTTTTTTACCAGCCCCAAGTGCCACTTCTGCAAGCACCGCTGTGATGGTTTCACGCTGCTTGCGTGGGTCAAGTCCATGCGCTGCATAGGTGAACGCGAGCCATTCTTCCGCGGTCATATAGGACGGAAAACTCGGGACATCCGGTACATAGCCAATTTTACGCCGATAATTGACATCATCGGCCGTAATCGGTATGCCATCAAAAAGAAGGGTCCCCGATGTCTTAGCAATCATCGATAGGACCACATGAATCGTCGTTGTTTTTCCAGCACCGTTACGACCGATAAAGCCATAGGCTTCATTGCGGCCAATGGTCATGGTCACATCGTCGAGCGCCTTGAAGGTCCCATAGTGTTTCGTCAGCCCCTCAATAACAAGCAGGCTCATGCTTCACGGCCTCCAAGCAAGTACACAACCCAGCCGAAATTGATCAATAAAATGATGACAAGCCAGGCATTTTTCCCAAGCAGCTTCACGTGCCGCTCGGCCTTAAACAAATCGAGAATCGCATAGACACGCATGGCAACTTCAAGTAAGACAATCGGGATAATAAGCGGTAACAACTCAATAATCGTATCCATCTAAACCTTCCTAATCCGAACCCTTGCGACGGTTTCGGTGATTTTTTTGTGTTGTATGCGCCTGAATGGCGCTGACGAGATAAAGCACACCGGTAATCGTGTTGAACAACAAGCTGATTCCACCCCAAACCGCCTGATACACAAACAGCTGCTTGGCTTGTTTTTCGGTAAAGTGACCTTTCATCAACTTGGTGAACAACACCAGATTGACGATGAACATGACAAGTAGGACCGAGCCGATGATAATAAAAATCGTGTAAAAAACCGCGGCGACATTCAAGAAAAGCACCGCATCGGATTCTGAAAAACCCTGATTGATCAGATCCTCTTTAGGAATCGACGACAAAAAACGGGTTAAGACAGTCAGCCCGACAAAAACCAAAAATGCCATTCCTTCGACAATCATGCCCATAATCGTTAGGGTTTTCGGGGTATTTTCCATTTTATGCATCATGAATCCTCCTGTTCATCATCCAGTCACATCCGCCATCCGGTAAGATTTACCTTATCCCTTCTCGCATGCGCTTCACTCCGTATTATACCACTGAAAGGCTCGAAATGTCAGTCTTTTTTCAATGAAAAAGGGCCCTCCGGCCCAGTTAAAGTAACTTGTGTGTCCCGTCGCAATAAGGCGGCGTGCTTGTTTGCTTGCAACCGCAAAGCCATACGGTCTTATCTTCTTCGGCCTTGAAGATGAGCGGTTTCAAGGTTGTCTCTTTGTGTGAACCGTCACACGTTGGCTGCTCGGCACTTAATCCACAGCGGCACCAAGCCACGATTTCACCAGCCTTGAGATCGACCTTAAATGGTGTTTTGCTGGCAATTTTACCCGTTTCCATGTGCATTCCTCCTTCGCCCTTATTATAAACGTAAGCTGCATGCATGCAACCATGAATTGACGGGACTGATTAGAAAAACTCCGACTAAGCAAACAAAAGGCATCGCTTTTGCGATGCCCATCTTTAGGCGGTGAACTTGTCATAAAAGACATGTTCACTCTGAATATCATGTTTTTCGAGGACTTTGATGCACGCATCGATCATGCCGGGTGAACCACACAAGTATGCCTCAGCTTCGCGTAAATCGCCTGTCATGCGGTCGACGACCTCGGTGATTAAGCCTTGCGCACCTTCCCATTTTTCATCGGGTTCAGCGTGTGAGAGGGCTGGTACATAGGTGAAGTTTTCAAACTCGGCCTCGAGTGCTTGCATCTCTTCGGTATAGTACAAATCACGGGTGGTTCGTGCCCCGAAGAAATAGATTACCTTCCGGGTCATGCCTCGGTCTTTCATGTACTGTAAAATCGCCCGAATCGGCGCCTTACCCGATCCGCCGGCGATACAAATCATATCGCGGTCTGAATCTTCTTGCAAGAAGAAATCACCATACGGTCCTGTGATCGTCAATGGATCCCCTTCGCGCATCGCCTTATGCACAAACGTCGTCGCTTGACCTTTAGGCACGAGGCGGATGATGAACTCGATGTGATCGTTAAAACGGGGATTCGATGCGATGGAGTACGCGCGAATGCTTTCGATGCCCGGGACCTTAATCTGGGCATACTGGCCGGGCTTGAAGTCCATTGTCTTCGGTTCGATGAGTTTGAGACGCACCATTTTCGTATCGTATGTCAAATCTTCGACTTTGACAACGCGGGTCTTGAACTCCACCGCACCGAGCATGGACTCAGGGATCTCGATGGCCATGTCCTCACGTACTTTCAGTTGACAAGAAAGCCGAACCCCTCGGGACAACTCATCCTCACTCATGAACGGTTTTTCCGTGCCACGAATCGGGCCGCCCCCTTCGACGACACGCACTTTGCATAGACCACATGTGGCCTTCCCGCCGCAGGCGGAAGGAATGAAAATCTTTTGATTCGATAGTAACGTCAACACCGTTTCATCGCTGTCGACGGGAATTTCCCGTTTTTGATTGAGCACGATTTTCCGTTCACCGCCACTGCCAAGCAGCTTGTCAGCCAAAATAAGCAACAACGTAATAACGAGTAGGACACCAATCAAAATTATCGGCACATACCAGTTCATCCAACCACGTCCTAACCGATGTTCGCCAGGCCGCTAAAGCCGACGAACGCCAATGACAAGATCCCGAGAATGATAAAGGCGATGCCTTTGCCGGCCAAGCCGCGTGGCACATCGCTTCTTTTAGCCATCTGTTCACGGACACCCGCAAGCAGGACAATGGCTACCATCCAGCCGACCGACGCGCCAAAAGAAAACGCTGCGGTCTCGCCGAAGTTGTACTCCCGGTTGACGAAGAAAAGTGAGACCCCCAATACCACACAGTTGACGGTAATCAAGGGAAGAAATATACCGAAGGCATTGTACAGTTTCGGGAAAAACTTATCGAGAAACATTTCCAGAAATTGTACGGTCGCCGCAATGGTCGTAATGAAGACCAAAAGCGCCAAATGGGTTGAATCGGTTGCTTTAAGAAGCAAATAAATGGGATAGTTGATCAATCCAGTCAAGGTGACGACGAAGACGACCGCAAGGCCCATGCCTTTGGCATTTTTCAAATTGGTCGAAATGGCGATGAGCGGACACATCCCCAAAATATAAGCAAGCGCAATGTTATGGTCGAGAATCGACCCGATGAAAATTTCCACCATGCGAAACATATGAATCATCCTTTCCGTTCACAGACTATGCAGTCTCGTCAAACGCATCAGTTTTGATATTCGAAGTTTTTCGACAGCTCACGAATAATCCAGATCAGTAACCCTAAAACGAAGAACCCGCCCGGTGCAATGGTCATGACGGTCCAAACCGGGAACGCTTCGGGCAACACCCGAAAACCAAGGATTGTACCGAAGGCAAGAATTTCACGGATCGATGAAATCAGGACGAGCACATACGTATAACCAATCCCGTTGGCCAAACCGTCGACGACGGTGTACTTGACCGGGTTTTTCACCGCAAACGCTTCGGAGCGTCCCATGACGATACAGTTGGTAATGATCAAACCGACATAGGCGCCAAGTTCTTCTTCGATTAACGGGAAGAACGCCGCAAGAATCATCTGAAAGGCGATAACAAACGAGGAGATAATAACCATATAGGTCACCATGCGGACCCTCGAAGGGATAAACTGACGAATCAACGATACCATGGCGGAACTGCCCATGATGACAAAGGTGACACCGATTCCCATCGCAATCGCATTTTCAACCCGATTGGTAATCGCCAGCGCCGAACAAATGCCGAGTACGCTGATGACAATGGGGTTGTTGCGGGACAGGCCTTCACGCATAATGTTGAATGGTTTAGTATATTTCAATCGTATCCAGTTCATAATCAGTCACGCCCTTCTTCAAAAGAGACATCCCATAGTTCAATGAAAGCGGCATACGCCGCATTGAGCATGATCTGGAAACGGTCCGATGTCCTTGTGGCACCCGTAATGGCATCGAGGTCATTTGGATCGTCGGGATCCGCGCTGCGGCTGATGGTCAGAAACGGGGCTTCTGCGCGCATGGTCACGTGCTTGAAGGTGTTCAGGTACGGCCGTTCGACGATGCGTGCACCAAGACCCGGCGTCTCTTCTTGTTCAAGAATTTCAATATATTGGATGGTTCGCAAATCGCTTTCAAAGGCAATGACACCGACAATCGGTCCCCAGACACCGTTGCCTTCAAACACAAAGGCCACCGCACCGGTTGTTTCGTTCACGTAAAACGTCTGACCATCCCGTATGTCTTCGACAATATTGGCTTCAAACACATCGTTGATCGTCGCGGTCGTATAGTTAAATCCATGGGCATTCAGCACAGCTGAGCGCAAGCGCGCCTGCGCATTGGCCTCAATATAAGGTGATGTCCAAGCATCGACCCCAACAAGCAAAATCGATGTGAACAGTCCCATCAAAAATACAAACACAAGCATACGCAAAGCTTTATTCATGCAGGTTCACCTTCCATTTCCGAATGCCAGTTGTCGATGAGGCCGGACACGGCATTCATGATGATGACAGCAAAAATAACCCCTTCGGGAAAAGCTGAAAACGTCCGGATAATCACCGTGATGGCCCCTAAACCCATACCATAGATGATGAGACCCTTTGAACTGCTTGGGGTCGTCGTCGGGTCGGTCGCAAGGAAGAACGCCCCCAAAAAAAGCGTCCCAACAAAGAGGGACATAACCGGATCGACAAACGTCTCCGGTACCAAAAGATGACCGATGCCCGTGATGACGAACACCGAACCGATATAAACAAGGGGAATGCGCCAGTTGATGACTTTCAGGCCGATAAGCAGAAACCCGAGCACGAGGATGCCCAACCGGAACGTTTCGCCGGTTGACCCGGTCACTTCTCCTCGCATCAACGTCCAGATCGAATGATCGAGTTCGCCAAGATGCAGAGCCCAAACCGGCGTCATGATGGTGAGTGTTCCCGTGACAGGATCAAGCCATGAGGTGGTCATCTCCGCTAAAAACGAGACCGTCACAAACAACACCCCAACGGCGGCAGGACTGAAAATGTAACGTCCCGTACCACCGAAGATCATTTTGCCGAAAAACACCCCGATTCCCGAACCGATCGCCACCAGCCAAAGCGGTGCCGACGGCGGTACCAATAAAACCAATAACAACGGTGTCATCATCCAGCCCCGGTCGATGGGTCGTTTGCGCCATTTTGCAAACGCCAGTTCAATGACGATGGCCACACCATACGCCATCGCCGCCATCGCGAAGACATACACCCCGAAAATCACCGCACTCGCCACAAGCAGCGCCGCCATCGCGGCAGTCAAAATCCACATGTCGCGGGTGCTGAATGCAGGGGTCTTGTTTTCTGAAGACGGTACCATTCGCATCACGTCCTTTTTTATCGTTATCGAACAAGCGCCACACGGTTCAAGCGCCTGTCATGCGAGACCATTATAGCATAGCCATGCCAAAAGATGGGTCGAAACTGTAAAAAAACGCACACCCCGAAAACAGCCTGTCATCGGGGTGAGGTCGCAAGTAAACCTATGTCTAAAACTTTTGGTCGTCAACCTGATCAAGATACCGGGAAACGGCCGGAACAATGCGCTTCAAACGGCCGTCCTTAAACGGGTTGTCAAGGCTTGCTAGTTCTAACAAACCAGTAAACGCACGTGAACCGCCGGCTTTACAAAGGGTCAGATAGCTGTCCCAAGCGGCTTGAGGATCTTCTTGCATCCAAACCCAGTATTGAAAGGCGATGACTTGAGCCAGTGTATAGTCGATGTAATAAAACGGTGCATGGAAAATATGGCTTTGCACGAACCAAAAACCGCCAGCTTCAAGGAATGTATCTTCGGCTTCGTAACGTTTATAGGGCATGTACAGCTGTTCGAGTTCACGCCAGCGCGCCCGACGCGCTTTAGGGGACAAGGATGGATCGGCATAGACATCGTGTTGGAAATGGTCGACGAGCACACCGTAAGGCAAAAACTTAAGTGCACCTTGCAAATGGGAAAACTTGTATTTTTCGGTATCCTCGGCAAAAAACTTGTCCATCCACGGCCACGCAAAGAACTCCATGCTCATCGAGTGGATTTCACACGCTTCCATCGTCGGCCAGTGGTACTCAGGCACGGCATGATGCATGCTCATGTAGACTTGGAACGCATGACCAGCTTCATGGGTCAAGACGTCGACATCGGCGGCGGTTCCATTGAAGTTCGCAAAGATGAAGGGCACTTTGTAATCAGGCAGTGCGGTACAGTAACCCCCGCCCGACTTGCCTTTTCGCGCCGTCAAATCCATCAGTTCCCGTTCGCGCATCATGGTGAAGAAGGCGCCAGTTTCAGGACTCATCGCATCATACATGGCCTGTGCGGCTTGAACGAGTTCGGCTTCTTTGCCGCGTGGTGTCGGATTGCCGTCCAAGAAATCAAGTGCTAAATCATAAAATTTCATGTCAGACACACCGATGCGTCGCCCTTGACGTTCAACGAGCTCGCTGACAAGCGGCACGATGACCGCACGCACCTGCTCACGATAGTTCGCCACATCGGCCGCATCATAATCGAGTCGACCCATCCGGTCATAGCCGAGTTCGATGAATGACGGATAGCCAAGCGCATCAGCGATGGCGACGCGCGTTTTGACAAGTTCGTCAAACAACCCATCGAGCGTCGCTTCATGTTCGGCAAAAAACGCAAACATCGCCCGGGTCGCAGCTTGACGGATTGCCCGGTCGGGCGATTGACGGAACGGGCCCATCTCGCTCAAGTTGTACGTCTCCCCTTGAAACGGGATTTCCGCCGCCGCCACCAGCTTGTCATAGCGTGTCGCGAGACTGTTTTCCTGTTGCAAAAGCGGGATAATCTCGGGTTTGAACGTCTTGAGTGTCTGTTCAGCCATTTGAAACAACAATTCACCGGTTTCCTGGCTCAAGGCCGCGCGATAAGGTGACGCGACCAGCGCACGATAATACGCTTGGTTCAGCGCTTGAAAATGCGGCCCTTGCTCATCGAAAAACGCCTGCTCACCGTCGTAAAACGGATCTTTCGTGTCGAGACTGTGACGGATGGATGCCAAAGTCGACAAGGTGTCAAACTCAAAACGGATGGCGTGAATGGTCGTCATCGCTTCAAGTTGCGCTTCGGCTGAGGGCGCGTGTTCAAATTGTGCCAGCGCCGATTCAAAGCGCGATTTAATCGCATCGATGTCGGGACGTTGATAGGGTAGGTCGGGAAAAATCATGCGTATTCCTCCTTAGACGATATGCCATTATTGTATCACGAAAGCGCCCGGGTGTGCTACGGCAAATAAAAAACTCCGGTGCGGATGCCGGAGTCTTAATGCGGTATTAATCGAGGGGATGCAAGGTCGGAATGCGATGCTTGTAGGTTGTCACAGCCGTGAATCCAGCTTGCTTAAGCATCGCCAGCGCCTCAGGAAAATGCGCTTGCAAGTCGGCGACATCATGCGCATCGGACCCAAGGGTCACATAGGTGCCCCCTAGCGACTTAAAACGGCGTAAAATATCGAGTTTTGGGTGGGTAACACCCAAACCATAACGAAACCCTGACGTATTGATTTCAAGTGCCTTGCCGCGCTTTGCAAGGGTGCCTAAAGCAGGCAAAATCAAATCGTCGTAATCGGCGGTTTCAAAATGCTTGTCCGCATAACCGCCGTAACGGATGATATAGTCGAAGTGACCGAAGATGTCAAACGTGTCCATCGACACAATCACGTCGCGGACAATTTCGAAATAACGGCGGTACGCTTCTTGTTGGGTTTTGCCTTGAAAAAAGTCGCCGTTATAAAAGTCAAGGCCATCACCCAGATGAATCGAACCGATGACCACATCAAAAGGATGGCGCGCAAGAAACGTCTCAAGTTGCGCCGTGAGATGGGGTTGAAGACCTACTTCAACACCCATCCTGAGGTCGAAGTTCGTCTTCTTTGCCCATGTCGCAAGCATCTTGGCATAGGCGGTGTAGTCGGGGAACGTTTGAAACAGGGCGACCGGTGTATCCATGTCGACATGGTCGGTAAACATCAATCCGGGCACACCACGGGCCGTTGCGGCCTCAAGATAGGCCGCAAACGTCGCATTTTCAAGCGCATCCGGAGAGTGACACGTATGGGTATGGTGGTCGATGATATCACGAACGTTCACGGCGTGTCCCCCTCCGCGCTGCAAGCACACCGAAAACATCGGCCGGTCGCACCCCGCGTTCGACCATGACGACGAAAAGATGATAGAGCAAGTCAGCGATTTCTTCTTCAAGCGGTGCTGTGTCTTGATTTTTTGCGGCGATGATCACTTCCGCTGCTTCTTCGCCAACTTTCTTGAGCATCTTGTCAAGGCCCTTCTCAAAGAGGTAGCCGGTATAAGAACCCGCTTCAGGGTGTGCCTTGCGGTCTTCGATAATGGCATATAGCGTATCTAGAAGATGGGGGCTGCCGATGTTTTCAGCGGGGATCACCGCGTCATGAAAACAGCTCTTCTGTAAAGTATGGCACGCGACACCCGTCTGCTCAACCTGTAACAGCACGGCATCTTGGTCGCAGTCTAGTGCGAACCCGACCACTTTTTGGACATGACCGGACGTCTCGCCTTTTTTCCATAATTTCTGCCGTGACCGGCTGAAATAATGCGCATAACCGCTCCGCAATGTTTCACGGACAGCCATCGCATCCATGTGGGCGACCATCAACACCGTTTGGGTCTCCGCTTCGACCGCGACAGCCGTCACCAGTCCCGCGGCATCAAAACGAAGACGCTCGATGGTATTTTCAATCAGTCTGTTCTCCATCAGAATTCACTCCTTCAGCGGCGTACAACAACGCCGCGTGCATGCAAATAGTCTTTGACTTCGGCAATCGAGAACGTGCCGAAATGAAACACCGAAGCCGCAAGCAGGCCATCGGCCTGCCCACGTGACGCCGCTTCATAGAAATGTTCAAGCGTGCCGGCCCCGCCTGAAGCGATAATCGGTACATTGACCGCTGCGCCGACCGCTTGAAGCAGTGCGATGTCAAAGCCCTCAGTCATGCCGTCTTGATCCATGGCATTCAAGACGATTTCCCCAGCACCCAGTGTTACCGCTTGCCGTGCCCAGTTGATAGCATCGAGTTCGGTTGGGGTGCGTCCACCGTCCACATACACCCGGTAATGGGCGCCTTCCTTGCGTACATCCATCGAAAGCACCACGCACTGTGCACCGAACTTCTCGGCCGCTTCACGAATCAAGTTTGGGTTGCGCACCGCACCTGAGTTGACTGAAATCTTGTCAGCGCCGCGCTTGAGGATGTTCGCAGCATCCGCCAACGTGTTGATGCCACCGCCCACCATGAAGGGAATGTGCAGTTCAGCCGCCACCGCTTCGACGAATGCCATCGAAATCTGACGTGCTTCAGCCGACGCGGTAATGTCATAAAACACCAGCTCATCGGCCCCTTCATCGCTGTACTTGCGTCCTAAACGCGCTGGATCATCGACATCCTTGATACCGGCGAACTGGCGCCCTTTGACGACACGGCCGTCCCGGACATCAAGACACGGGATGATGCGTCGAGCGAGCATGTCAGAGGACCGCCTTCAGGGCAAGATGTCCTTCATAAAGCGCTTTGCCGATAATCGCACCTTGAACGCCGAGTGTTCGAAGAGACACGACGTCCTGCTTGGTGCTGATGCCACCTGAAGCGATGATATCCATGGGCGTGAGCCGCTTCATCCGTAAATAAAGACTCAGGTTCGGCCCTTTAAGCATCCCGTCGCGGCCGATATCGGTGATGATGATGGTCCGAACACCCAACCCTTCGAGGTGACGCACATAGTCGTCGATCAACCAAGTCGATTCCGACTGCCAGCCGTGGATGCTGACGCGGTCGTCGCGCACATCGATGGCAACGGCTAAAAAATGCGCGAAACGCCGGATGGCTTCCTTGAACATGTCCGGTTCTTCAATCGGCATGGTTCCGACAATGATGCGCTGCGCCCCAAGGGCCCGCAACGATTCGATTTGCTCGATGGTCCGGATGCCCCCACCCAGTTGTACCCGCAAGTTGGTCAAGCCAATGATGCTAGCCACCGAACGTAAATTGTCGCCATTGTCAGCTGCACCATCCAAATCGATGACATGCAACCACTCCGCACCGGCTGAGGCAAACGCTTCAGCCATCATCGTCGGGTCGACCTCGTAGGTCGTCTGGTTGTTGAAATCGCCTTGCGTGAGCCGGACACAGCGCCCACCACGCAAATCAATGGCTGGATAAATAATCATCGTGTATCACTCCAAACCCCTTGAGTAAACGCAAACCAACGTCCGCGCTCTTCTCTGGATGAAATTGGGTTCCGTAAACATTCTTACGGCCGACTACCGCCGGAATGGCGACCCCGTAATCGGTATAAGCTAGAACATCTTCAGTCGGTGAATCTGCATAAAAACTGTGGACAAAATAGACATATTCTCCCGCGTTCACGTAAGAAAGAAGCGGATGATCGGGTTGGATGAGTCGCAACGCATTCCAGCCCATATGCGGGACTTTCAAGCCACTTTCTAGTGGTTTGACCGAACCTTTGAGCAGTCCAAGTCCAGCTGTGTGCCCAAACTCAGTGCTGTCTTCATAGAGTAGCTGCATGCCCAGACAAATACCGAGCAAAGGCTTTCCCGCTTCGACATGGCGCATCAAGTGCGGAATCAAACCGGATGCCTGCAACGATTCCATCGCCTTTTTAAACGCACCGACACCGGGTAAAATCAAGGCGTTTGCCTCGGCGATGACCGCCGGATCGCCTGAAACGACCGTCTCAACCCCCATCCGCTGAAACCCGCGTTGTACTGAATCGAGGTTTCCGACGTCATAATCGATGATGACCGGCATCAGAGCACCCCTTTTGTCGAAGGCAAGACTGTCGAGATGACGGCACTCGCATCAGCTAAAGCGCGACCAAGCGCTTTGAATAGTGCCTCGACTTGGTGGTGGGCATTCTCACCATAAAGCACCTCGGCATGCAGGGTTATCGCCGCATTTTGACTGAAGGCTCGCAAAAACTCACGGACATTTTGCGTATCCATCGTCCCAACGCGTTTACGGGTGAGCGCGGCATGGTAGACAAGCAGCGGTCGCATGGAGACATCGACGACCACACGCGCGAGACTTTCGTCCATCGGAATGAGTGCCATGCCGTAGCGACGGAGTCCTAGTTTGTCACCGAGTGCTTCACGAAAAGCTTGACCGAGTGCCAATCCAACGTCTTCAACCGTATGGTGGTCATCGATGTACAAATCGCCTTCACATTTGACAGACAGCTTGAATCCGCCATGAAACGCCATCAAATCGAGCATGTGGTCAAAAAATCCAACACCGGTTTCAATCGTACCACGCTCGGCAAGGTCAAGTGTCAAATCGACACGGATGGTCGTTTCCTTTGTATTGCGTTCAACGGTAGCTTGACGCATGGTCAAACACCTCCTCCATGGCTGTAAAGAAATGGGTGATTTCTGTATCGTTTCCGACAGTGACACGGTAGTAGCCGGCAAGGGATCCGCCAAAAGCGCGTATCAGGACCCCGCGCGCTGCAAGGCGTGCACCAAGGTCTTCAAGCGGGCTGTGGAAAAACACAAAGTTCGCTTCTGAAGGCCACACGGTGAGTGGCCAGCGCTTCAAACCTTCAAAGAGCGTTTCACGCCGCGCTTTGACACCGGCGATGTAGGTCGTAAACGCTTCGGTCTGTCTTAGGGCAAGTCCGGCGACGTTTTGACTCAATGTATTCAAATTATACGGTGATTTAACGGCATTCATCGCTTTGACACGGTCGGGGTGCGCAATGAGACACCCGACACGGGCACCGGCTAACCCATATGCCTTCGACATCGTACGCAAGACAATCAAATTCGGGGTTTCGCTCGTTTTCGATGCCTGCGAAACCGCGCTGCTCGCAAACTCGATGTACGCCTCATCAAGCACGACAATGCCTTCCGTTGCGGCGAGCACGGCCTCGATGACGGCCACTTCGATGCGTAGTCCGGTGGGATTGTTCGGTGAACATAGGAACGTCACGGCGGGTTTCAAGCGGTGGATGGCTTGAAGCAGTGCATCCAGGTCAACGTTGAAGTCCTCACGTAGCGGCACCGGTTCAAAGTGGGCATTGTGGATGGTGCCGTACACCTTGTACATGACAAAACTCGGTTCAAGACTGAGTACGACCGCACCGGGTTCTACATAGGTCTTGAGAATCAGTTCGAGCATTTCACTTGAACCGTTGCCGACAATCAATTGGTCATCCTTGACGCCGTATGTTTGAGCCATCTGTGCGCGCAAGATGCGGGCGGCGGAATCAGGATAACGGTTCAGATCAACCGTGTCGAGGCGGAAACCTTCGGGGAACAGATAGTTGGCACTCTCATTGGCATCGAGTTTGATACGGTATGGCATCTCGTTGGGTTCATAGGGCTTTAAATCACGCACCGCACGTTTCACCTGCATCTCAGTCACGTCCTTTTCTCCGGATGCGAATCGCCGCGGCATGGGCGTCTAGTCCTTCAATCTCCGCAAGACGGATAATCGCATCCGAGGCTGCGTCTAAGGCGGCTTGGTCATACTTGATGAGCGACATGCGTTTGCAGAAGTCCGCCGTCGACAGCGGGGAGGCGAACCGGGCGGTTCCCGATGTCGGCAACGTGTGGTTCGGACCGGCGAAGTAATCACCGAGTGGTTCTGGGGCATAGGGGCCAAGGAAAATCGCACCGGCATGGGTAATCTTCGGATACAGCCTGATGGGGTCTTCCGTCATGATCTCTAGATGCTCGGGGGCGATGCGGTTGGTAAGCGCGATGGCTTCATCCAAAGTTTCCGTCACAATCAAGGCCCCGAATGTGTTGAGCGCTTCGGCGGCAATCGTCTGTCTTGACAAGGTGGCAAGTTGCTTTTTCAAGCTCTCCTCTACCGCTTTGGCCAACGATTTCGACGGGGTGACCAACCACGCACCAGCCCGTGTATCGTGTTCCGCTTGGCTGAGCAAATCGGCCGCCACATAGTCAGGATTGGCCGTGTCATCGGCCAGCACAACGATTTCACTTGGCCCGGCGATCATGTCGATGCCGACGATGCCAAACACGTGTTTTTTGGCCAGCGTCACATACAAGTTACCTGGTCCGACGATCTTATCGACTTTCGGCACCGACTCTGTCCCGTAAGCGAGCGCTGCAATTGCTTGAGCCCCCCCGACTTTGTAAACCGCATGCACACCGGTCAGTCGGGCGGCCGCAAGGACGGCATCATCGATTTGACCGTGGCGGTTGGGCGGGGTGACCACAACAATCTGCCCAACACCCGCTAAGCCGGCTGGAACCGCAGCCATCAAAAGGGTTGAGGGCAAGGGCGCTGTGCCACCTGGCACATAAATACCCACTGCATCGATGGGTCGAATCAACTGCCCGAGTAACACCCCAGGTTGCGGGCTCATTGTAAATGGTTTGACGATTTGCTTCTCATGGTAGGCACGAATGTTGTCGCGCGCGGTTTCAAGCGCTTGAAGCACCAAAGGGTCCAGTCGCTCTATCGCTTCATCAAAAGCCGCTTCAGGCACCTTCATCTCGGTCAAATCGATGCCGTCAAACTGCTTGGTGTACTTTAACAAGGCCGCATCGCCGTCCCGTTTGACGGTTTCAATAATCGTCCTGACCACCTGTTCGGCCTCGGGTTGATCAAGTGAGGCCCGTTTAAGCAGTGCCTCAAGTCGTTCAGGATGTTGCATCATGTCGATGGTTTGAATCATGTCATGCATCCTCTCTTTCTGCATCAAGCTTCTGTAGCAGTGCTTTAAACAGCGGATATTTTAGGCGATAACTGGCCCGATTGGCAATGAGTCTTGCACTGAGGGCAAACATCTCTTCATAGATTTCTAGACCGTTCGCTTTCAAGGTCGAACCGGTTTCAACGATATCGACAATGGCATCGCTCAACCCAACCAACGGGGCGAGTTCGACCGAGCCATTCAACTTGATAATCTCAACCGTCCGGTTGGTCTTAGCATAATACTGCGCCGTCACACGCGGATACTTAGTGGCGATGCGCCACGTTTTACCCGGTGCAGATCCCGTCTTCTTGAGCGGTCCAGCAACGGCGAAGCGGCACTGCCCAAAGCCTAAATCCGCAAGCGTGTACACATCGGCATCGGCCTCAAGCAAACTGTCAAGACCGATGATGCCCACATCGGCTACGCCTTGTTCGACGTACGTGATGACATCGACGGGCTTGACAAAGAGATACGTGACGTCATGGTCTGCATCCTGCATGATGAGACGCCGCGTCTTGTCAGGAATGTTTTGCGCATAGCCAATCGTCCGCAAAGTCGCCAAAGCATCTTCGCCAAGACGCCCTTTTGGCAAGGCCACGATCAAACGTGTCTCACGCATCACGCATCACCGCCTCTAACCATGTATCCAGATCAATTGACAGCCCGATGGCCGGAATCTCACGACCAAAACGTCGGGTGAGCGGATGGTAGCGCCCACCTCTTAAAACCGGCACGGCCACCCCCTCAAGATACGCCTTGAAAATCAAACCGTCGTAGTAGTTTTGCGGTGACACCATCGCTAAGTCATAGACGCGTCGTGTCATGGCATCGCCTTTTGCGAGGACCGTTTCCAAGGCTTTTAAACGTTGCCAAGCCGGCTGCATCGAAGGGGGTAACAAGTCCGGGTCAAGGGTCGTTTCAAGTTCGGTAAACGCACCTTGTCCGTCAAACAAGCGCATCAGGACGTCTTGCATGGACGTCTCGACGGCAGCCGCCTTAAGAATGTTCAGGCAAGCCCGTCGGTTTTTGTCTTCAAGCGCTTCGAGCAACAAAACGTGTGTTGTTTCATCAAGGGCCGCTTCCTTAAGCCAAGCATCAAGAAAGGCCGTATCGCCAATTTCAAGCAACGCCTCACCATTTAAATCCGCAAGCAACGCCTGCGCAAGATGAAGCATCTCATGGTCGGCTTCTTGTTCAGCCCCACCAAACCACTCCAGTCCGAACTGACGGGTCACCACGATGCCACGGCCGACTTTTTGATGGAAGACCGACGTCCGGTAGAAGACTTTCAGTTCTTCACCCGCTTGCCAAGCGGGAATGACCTGCCGGCTCAGACTGGTTGTCACATCCGGTCGAAGCACCAACAAATCCCCTGTCGGACTGATGACTTTCACCACATCACGATGCGGCAGACGGCCGTGAATGGCGTGGTAACGGTCGTAGGGCTCAAAGAAATCCGGGTCGAACAAGACATATCCTGCCGCAACCGCCTGATGTTCAAGTCGCATAAGCGTGTCGTATTTTTTGCGTTGTCTTGCCAGCGTGTCCTGTAATCCGTATGTCGCCATCGTCATGTCTCCTTCATGTGAAAGCTAAAATAAAAGCCGGGAAGCGATCTTCCCGGCCGTGCAAGCAGCGTTGGAAGATACAAGCCTGTGAACGTGCATAAAGGCTTGTATCGATGAACGGGGTTCTTGTTCAAAGATCAAACCTTTTTTGTATGATGGTGGTGATGAAACAAGGTAGTTGCTTTGGACAGGACAGTCATGGTAAGCCCTCCCGTTACGAATGTTAAATCGATTATAGCATGCACCTAGGTGACTGACAAGACTAAAGCACAATAAAAGCGTTTACGGACCCGGTGGGTTTGACCGTCTGTCCATGCCGCGGTCAAACCAATAAAGGGCCACCCCAAGCAAGAAAAAAACAAGTAATACAAGCGCCGACCAAAACACGACCGTCCCAAGTCCATACGTTTCCACATCAAGGAAAAAGTACGGCACCCGGGCCATGATGTCCTGCGTGGCAAACCGTCCACCCAAGGCACCATACACAATCACATACAGCACATACGTTAGCGGCACCAACAAAAACCAGAGCGGATCGGTGCGTCGCACGGTGCCGCGAACATCAAATAAGCCCCAATCAAGTAAGACCAAGAGCGGCATCGCATAGTGCACGATCAAATCCTGCACGCCCCAAACGGCATAATCGACATACAGTTCACTCAGGACTGGACGCAAGACGAGATGATAGACCAACATGGTCACCAAAAGGGCCAACGTCATCGCCCCTTTGAACACCGTGAGAACGCGACAGTCGATGGTGACACCACGCATGCCAAACCAAGCCAGACAAGCAAATAAAACGGTCGCAAGCGCGTTCATTTGGGTCGTGAAATACGAAAAGGACTCAAGCAGGTTGAAACTGTTGGCGATGGTCAGCACCATCCCTAAACCGCCGACAACGGCCACAAAGCCTTTGAAACGCCAAGATGCTTTTGTCATATCTTCTCTCCTAACTTGTCGCATGGCTACGTGATGCCAACACACGATTCAAGCAACCAAACCGAAAAAAACATCACGAACAAAGCAAACCCTACACTGAGCACGAGCCAAAGGCCCAGACCCAGGCCGATGAACATTTTCATTCTTCGCCGTTTCACCGGGGGTGATGCGGCTGCCAGCATGTTTTCAGTTGTTTTGTCTTCACCCATGCATCGAACACCTCATTTGGTGGTTTGTGTCACGCCTAGACAGCGTGTTCACACTTTATCATACCACTGTTTTGTCAATGTGCAAGTTTTGAAGGTTAAAACAGTGCTGCTAGATGAAAAAGGGGGTGTGTGACATGAAGTTGTACTAGATTCCAGTTTTTTGTGTTTAAGGTTGCCTGCATTCACCACATTGTCAGCTTTGCATGCACCAAATTAGCAATGCACGACGCATCAAGCGCCCACTAAACTATCCTGTGATCCACGATCAAACCCAACGAACTTTCCCCTCTTCATCATACTTTTGAACGCGCTCTTAAGCTTGCACAGATCGCGCGATGGCCCGCCCTGAAGATGCATAGGGCTTTGCCATAGTTTCAGGCATGTCTTATACCTGACTTGAGCAGCCCTTTATAGGATGGTTAACAGGACAAAGATAAAGACACCAAAACCGCTAAATAATGCTGGTTTCAATGCGTTTATACTGTCTAACTCATGAAGTCAAAATAAGGTAAGGCTGTTATCCTCATTTCAAAGAAAAAAGGGGCTGTACGACCGAAACCCATCAGGATTTCACGTCATACAACCCCTAATTACCCAAAACTCTCAAGAAGACGCATCTTCTTTAGCCGCAAACTCGAGTAAATCACCGGGTTGACAATGGAGTACTTCACAAATGGCTTCAAGCGTCGAGAAGCGGATGGCCTTCACTTTCTCGGTCTTCAAGTTAGACAAGTTGACCAAACTGATCCCGACACGTTCGGACAACTCAGACAAGGTCATCTTACGATCCGCTAGCATGCGGTCAAGGCGAACGATAATCGGCATGTCACACCGTCTGGTCCACTTCGTCTTGAAGTTGTTTGCCATACTGGAAAATGCTAGCGAGGAGATAAATAAGCAACCCCATGAAAATCCATTCAACTTGCAAGGAATAATTAAATGTCGCATCGATGGCCAAAGCTCGAACGACTTGCCACGCGGCCACGAACATAATGCCCGGCAAGACCACCCCGGCTGCCATAAAGACGACGGCCATTTGGAAGAGCCGTTGTACATTGGCTTCGCTAAAGGGCTGCTTGATGCCGACATCATCGAGGATTTTGCCGAGAAGATGGAGAATCACAACAGCAAACGCAACCAAGAAGCCTGCGGCAATCAAGACGGAGAACACACTCCACTTGATCATGATTTCATCGCCAAAGACTGTGTTGGGTATGTTGATCTGCACATTCATCAACTCAATCGGCAACATCTCAACGCCACTCAAATCAAAGGTTAGGAGCCGCTTGGGGACAAACGGGACCACGAGGGCAATGAGTCCAATAAAACCTAAAACCACCATCGAGAGGATTTTGATGATTCTTGTCAGGACCGTTGCCAGTTTGAAGACTGTTTCAAAACGCTTTTCGTTATAACTAAACATATTGATACCACCTTTCTGATACACCCATCATATCGCAAGAATTAACGTTTGTCAACTCTTTTTTATCGTTTATCATTATATTTTTATCTATTACCGTTTCTTTCATTTTATAGATAAAAGAAAAACCACCGCCTGCGCTGGTCAGTTTAAAACCAGCGGATCGGGGGTTTCTCCAAGTCGCGGCCCTTCCAGCGTTGACGACCGGTCAGTGTCGTCACCATCGACACAAACCCGATGATCGCGGCGAACGTCATAATGAAGGGATAAAGCCAAAACACCCAGATCGATTGGCGCATCCTGATGACGAAATGCGCCCAAAGCACCGCCATGAGGGCCACGGACGTCCAAGCCAACATCACCATGCTTTCATCAAGAAAAGGCCGGAAGGCATGCACCAAGAGCACCACGGGTGCGAACCATTGCAAGTACAGAAGCCATGTCCAGATGAAAACCGTCAAAACGATACGATACTCGAGTATGCCGAAATAGTTTTTCTTGAAACCGAGGAAACTTTCCTTGAATGAGCCATACATGCGACACCGCGCCACCCGTGTCGCATCGACCATCCGCCAGCGCATCTTGCGTTTCACTGTGAGGCGCGCAAGGGCCATGTCGTCGACCGCCTCGTGACGGATGGCCGCATGTCCGCCAAGTGCACGGTAACTGGCTGCATTGAACAACATGAACTGACCATTAGCCGCCGTAAACGCCGGCCACTTGAACACCCGCCCAATCACCATCGGCAACAGAGAAAAAATAATCCAAAAGGGAAAGGGCACCATCAGCTTTTCACCCAGTGTCTTCGTCTGCTCATCGACAAAAGCGCTCATCAGGTCAATCTGCCGGGACGAGGCATACCCGATGGCTTGTTCAAGCAGATCGGGCTGATGGGTCGTATCGGCATCGACAAAAAGCAACCACGCACCCTGGGCTTGTTCGGCCAGACGGTGACACGCATGGTGCTTCCCGTGCCAACCCTCAGGCAGCGACGCTCCCCGAATCAACCTCAGCCTAGCATCGGTGAACTTTTCGACTTTGGCAATCGTATCATCTTCTGAACGGTCATCATAGACCAACACCTCATAAGCGGGATACGTCTGCGCGAGCAATCCCTTAAGACACGCTTCGATGTTGCGGGACTCATTGCGCGCAGGCACCAACACCGAAACAAACGGCTGTTCACCCGGTTGCGCCGGTTTGAGCCGCGGCGCAAGCCACCGGTTCGTCAGCTGAATCGCCCCCATCACACCTAGAAAAATCACCGATACTTCCAACCAGTACGCAATCATCCGACTCGCCACCAAGCAAGGCGTATCTCTGGTTTGACACAAAGATCCGCCCGGTGTTTGAAGGCCGATATCACCATGTGACCAAGCAAAACCACAAACGCCGGCCAAGCCATCCCCATAAGCCAAAGCGGAATCACAAGCGTCAAAAGGGCCGCCTGTACTTTCCAGCCGTCCGTATTAAAGATGACCACGAAACTGAAAAAGACCAACATACTACCAAGCCACGTCGGCCCCACCCATGTTGTCAGCGCCGACCAAACGCCAAAAGTGACCGCAATCGCCTTGCCACCCTTAAATTTCAGGAATGGACTGGTGGCGTGTCCGAGTACTGGTGCCCAGGCCATGAGAATCCACCACAGCACCGGCACGGTGTTTCCCGACCCATAGATAAAAAGCGGCACGAATCCTTTGGCGAAATCAAGCCCCATCGCCAAGATGCCAAAACCGATTTTGCCGGTCTTAAACACATTGGCCGCACCCGGATTGCCATCGCCACGCAACCGGATGTCTTCACGCAAAAATAGTCGCCCAATCCAAACGGAAAACGGCACGGCCCCTAGTAAATAAAACCCCACCAACAAGACGGCAAAGTGGAGAAACTCACGCATGCAATCACCCCCTTAAGAGAAGGCGG
The DNA here is from genome assembly GCA_007694145.1 of Acholeplasmatales bacterium. Lineage (GTDB taxonomy): Bacteria > Bacillota_I > Bacilli_A > Izemoplasmatales > Izemoplasmataceae > SKGI01. The sequence continues at coordinate 38,338 of RECF01000064.1, forward strand.
CCCAGCGGACCGCCTGTCAAGGTATCAGTTGAAATACGGAACAGTCAAGATATCTTGATAGATTTCTTCAGGAACCGGCATGGTCGCACGGTCATACGTGAAGCCATCGACCCAAACCGAATCGGGCATGTTGTGTGCATCATACTGTGCGACCACTTGCGCCAACGCCGCCGTCCCACCCGGAACCCAAATATTGTTGACGCGGCTTCCGTAAAAGAGACGGGAAAAGAAGTTGGCCATAATGCCTTCTGAGGTTCTTAAATAGGTGACCCCTTTCCAGTAAAGGGCCAGCCATGAATCCGAACTTTCTGCATCAATCGACTGAAACAAGGCTTGCATCGTGTCGATGTAAGCCCCACCTGTCGCACCGAGAATGCTCGCCACAAAACCAGACGCCACCCCGTGATACGCCACACGCAAGTCACTGTCTATCATACTCGCTTCAAGTGCCTGATACGCTGCCATGGCCACCGCCTGCGTCGCATTACCCTCTCCTAGGGCAAACACGTGCACATGCAAAATGCCCGTTGCGAGCAATGCCTCAGGATACGTCCGCTCAGCGAACACATCGATGAGCTCAAGCACCCGCTCAATCGTAATTTCTTCAGCGACAAGCGTATGAAGCGCCCAAACATCGTCGACGACCGGTTCAGCCTTGACCGTCAAGGACCGCGTCCCAAGCGAGCCTTCCACAACCAACTCGGCCGACTTGACACCCAGTGTGCCCGGATCGACTTCACCGCGATAACGAACTTGTACAGCCATGACGCCTCTTGCTGGCAAAAGATTGGTATCAAAAGAAACGGTAAACAGCTCAGCCATCTCACCACTCAGAGTGATACGATCGACGGTTTCATCCGTGAAACTGGTGCTGTATAAATACACTGTCGTGTACGGCCCTTCATACCCATCAAGCCATAACCCAAGATCAAGGGTATGCAAGGGTGACTCAAGGTCTTCATCGCGATAAAACCGCATCTCAGTGATTTCGGCAAAGACGGCCGTGATTGTCTGAACAACATTGCTCGGCGCCGTGGTAAGCGATGCAAACGGATCGTCGACTTCACCGCGCCACTCGATAAACTCATAACCAGGCGCCGGCAAAGCCTCAAGGTGGACTAAATCATCTTTCGCAACCGTGTGCACGCCTGGAGCCGGGAACGTGGTTCCTGCACCGGTGACGGCCAACGTCACCTCAAAGTAGTCTGGTAACGGCACCGGTTTGAACACCGCCTGCACCACCCGTGTCCCATCGACGATGATACTGGTCTCGCTGAGATTGCGGTTGTCTACTGGACCTTCCCAGTGACTGAACAGCCACCCTTCAGAGGGGGTGGCCTCAAGACTTACGCGCGTTGGGGTCGCAAAACTTGTGGTCCCGCTTACCGGTGTTACGGCACCTTCTCCATCTAGACTGAGTGTCAACGTGTACGGTGCGCGTTCAACCTCTACGTCGCAGGCGCTTAATACAAGCACCACGCCTGTTGTCATCAGCGTCATCGCCAACCATGTCAGTAACCGTTTTTTCATGTCAAATAGCCTCCTGATTTCATCCAGTTTGTTGTAAATAATTATAGCACAAACCGTAGTCAATCAGCGGCTTAAAACACTTTATTATGGCTGTTTAACGCTGTTTTGCTTGTCCAGCTTTCGTATCAGCGTTACCTGGTCAATCGGCTTTTGAAATAGGTATCCCTGCACCGTACGCACCCCGATGGCTTTGACCTGTTCAAGTTGCTCTTCGGTCTCAATCCCTTCTGCAATGACCTCAGCATTGATTGACCGGGCAATATCGACCACCGATTTAATCACTTGAGTCGCCAACGCTTCGGTCTCCATTGAGACGATAAACTGCCGATCAATCTTAATCCGGTCAATGTTGAGCAAGGTCAAATAGGCCAGCGACGAATAACCCGCCCCAAAATCATCAAGCGCGATGCGGACACCGTGTTTCTTGAGCCCCTTGAGCGTTTGCATCAAGGCAGTCCGGTTTTGCGCAAACGCTGTTTCAGTCAACTCGACATAGAGCGCCTCCGCCGGCATACCGTGTGCGGCCAACGTTGTGACGAGATGTTCTGTGTACTCGGCTTGTGTGAGTTCGAGCACCGACGCATTGATACTCAACGTCGGTACGTGCTTATAGCGATGTTTAAGCTGTTGGTAGGTCCGACATGTTTCTTCGATTACATGCCTCCCTAGCACGCCGATCAGACCCCGCCGCTCCGCAAGCGGAACAAACTCGCCCGGACCGACCCAACCCAAACCTTCGACATTGAGGCGTGACAACACTTCAAGCCCGACGATGGTTTCAGGATTGTCGGTATCAAACTGCGCCTGATATACCATGCGGATGGCTTCGCCCTGACCAAGTTTCAACGTCTGATGCAACGTTTTGTAAATCAGGCTCTCCCGTTCAACGGCCAACTGCAAGGTGCGATCATACAACCGGACAAGGCGCCGCGGATCGTGCTCCGCTGCGTTGAGCGCCATGAGAAGCGCACGCAGTGTCCGTGAAGGTGTATCCGGCCGATCACCAGCCATGAGAATACCGAACTTGCCCGTCAAATGGAGTTTCATCGCCCCGTAAGGTATCGAGCCATAGACCACCCCGGCGATTTGCTCGGCGAGTCGTATCAGGGTAGATGGATTGTCTGTGCGGAGGGTGAAGAGTAGATGGTCGGTTTCAAGACGATACAGCCGCACGGTCGGAAAGCGGGTCCAAAGACGTTCAACCAACGTCTTCATGACCGCCTCACGAAACTCTTCGCCATAAAGCGCCACCAGATTGTCAAAACCATGCAAGCTCATGCGCATGATCGACGTGCGCCGCTCACGTTCGGTATGGAGCGTCCAAGCCGTCCGGTTGTACGCCCCCGTCACCGGGTCGCTGAGTGAACGTTCATACGCTTGCGCCCGCAGTTTTGAGCCGTAAATGACAACGGCCATCACGAGGCCCATCAAGGCGGTCATCACCAGACCAACGGTCACGTAAAGAAGTTGTAAAGCAGGATTCATGATGGCACGCGTAAAGGACACATAGACAAAGCCGACGGTTTCCGCCTCGACTTCAAGCCGGTACAACACCCTAAACTGCTTCGTGTCAAGAAATGACTCGGTGAAGGTGCCGCGTGCCTGCATGCTCTCCGCTGTCGTGCGCAGCGACCAAAGCGTCCGGTCGATCTCGTTGCACCCTACTTCATAATCGCAGACAAGTACGCGTTCTTTGTCATCAAACTGGATCGTCAATATTTGTGGGGTTTCAAGCCAAGACATAAACAAGGTTTCCCAGTCGGTACGCAACGCGCCTGCCGGCCAGTCGAGCGCTTTGATGAGGGTCAGCACCCGGTCTTCAGTACGCATCACATGTGCACGCACCGTAAGGATCCTCGATGCTTTGTCATAGTTGAAAGACGCAATCAACGTTTGCGCCCCATCGTACTCTTGTAAAAAATCTGTCAAGGTCGTATCACCCTTCAAAATCTCCCCGACCTGTTCAGGCTTGTAGGCGTAAAGAATTTCACCGCTTTGGCTGTCCGCATAAGACCAATCTTCAAGGGCATGTTGGGCTGCGCCGGTACGCAAAGAAGCGTCCGACACAGTGTCCGGATCGCTGAGTAAGCTGCGCGCGATGTCTTCTAGCATCGTCTCAACCAACTGGTAACCGTCTGCCTCAAGCGCGGTATCTTGACGCCAATGTAACGCCACGGAGCGGCCAATCAACTCGGCCTTTTCCATCGTTTCCTGTCGGTAATAGTTGCCGATGATGACTTGCAGGAGTGCGGTAAGCAACACATAGGCCACCAAGATGAGCGCGAGATACAGCGCGATACGATACCACAGCTTCTTACCGCGGTATGGGTTGCTGTCGTTCATAGGGACGCTCCTCTTGTTTGTCTTGATACATTCATACACCATTATAGATGATTTGTCACATCAAGACAAATGGTAACCGTCCTGTAAGCCAATTGTAAGTCTCCCTTAAGGCTAACTAAAGGCTGAACGCCATAAACAACAAGATGACGGTGAGAAACAGCGTATAAATCATCGCATCGCTTTTGATGACGACGGCTTCATAGCGCCGGTTGAACATATTGGTCATGATGATGAACCGCTCAAGAAACCCGACGCGGTGGTTGCCGCGCACTTCCGTCTTGCCAAACAAGTCGGTATCGATGGGACACTTGTCGCCATACATCAACCGACAGGCAAACCGCATGAACACGTTCATCGGGTAGAACACAACATACTCGACCTTGAGCCAACCTGGCAAGCGCAGATGAAACAAGTCGAACTTGCGCCCAAGCACAAATATCAGCATCCCACCGGCAAAGATGAACACCATTGTGATTAAATCAGTGCGCGTAAAAAACTGCAACCCGACGAGATACGTATCGATAAAGGCAGCGTCATACGTCGTCGCCCTCAGCTGCGGAATAATCAGATTATCAAGTAAATAGCGGGGAAACAACCCAATCAGAACAATCGCAAGCGCAATCGCCAACATCGCTGTGTGTAAGGAGGCGAATTTGGGCTTGATTGTCTCATGTTCAGGTTTCAGTTTTCGTAAAAAGACATAGTAGTTCAGTTTAAGGAACGAACAGACTGTGCCGGCGCTGATCAGATTGAACAACCACTCGGCATAAAGAAATGACCGGCTGCCATACGTATACGCCTCGACAATCCCATGATGCAAGATGGTTTTTGAGATGAAACCATTGAAGAGTGGCATCCCGCTGATGCCTAGCGACGCCACCACACAGACGGCAAACGTGACAGGCAGCTTACGCCACAACCCGCCAAGCTTGTACATGTCGCTTTCACGGGTATGCAAATAGACGACACCCGCCACCATGAAAAGCAACGATTTAAACAGCGCATGATTGACAATGTGATATGTAGCCCCCGCATAGCCCATCGCCCCTTTGTATCCAAGGTAGAGCGCGACCCCGATGCCCATGAGAATATAACCCATCTGGCTGATGGAATGATAGGCGAGCATCCGTTTGATGTTCGCCTGTTGCAAGGCAAAGAAAACACCGATGCCCATCGTCACAATCCCAAGCCAAATCATCACCGCCCCAATCCGTTCACTCGTAAACCAAAGCGGATCGATGCCTGAAAGTCCCAGCGAAGGCATGGGGAAGTAATAGCTGGTTGCGACACGGAGAATCCCAAACGCGCCCACCTTGATCATGACCCCAGATAACAACGCGCTCGCCGGCGTCGGTGCGACAGGATGCGCCCTCGGCAGCCACACATGCACCGGTGCCATCCCGGCTTTCACACCAAAACCGAATATGAGCAGCCCGATAATGACATAACGTGCCGAACCGATACCCGAAAGTGTCTCAATCGCGCTGTCAAAGCGCAAA
>RECF01000021.1 GCA_007694145.1 Acholeplasmatales bacterium
GGCTCCACACCGAGGAAATCATAGGGCACAAAGGCGGATACCCAGGCACCCTCTGCGGCGTGGGAAACATCCAATGTGATCCCCGATGCTTGCACATCTGTATTGGTACCCCCACCAAAGTGGATGATGTTGATGGTTCCATTGGCGCGGAAGTCGAGACGATAGTTGGTTTGATCGCGGCCGGCAAATGAGGCGCCGACATCGACGAACAGCTCGATATGGGCTGAAAGTGGGAATGTCCGGTCGGCTTCAAAGATGAACCGGAAGCCCTCAAGTTCGCGATACACGATGGTGTCAAAGCCTGTAATGCCACGCTGGCCGCCAAAATAGAACAACTGACTTGGCACATTTGGCAGTGAAAGCGTTCCAAGGTCTGTCGTACCCGCAACAATAATGATGCCTAAATCGATCGGGTACGATACGGTGTGATACTCTGATTTCGACACCATGACAGTCAGTTCGGTGCCAAGGTAAGCAGTCAGCGAAAACTGGCCGTTTGCATCAGTGAATGTTTCTTGACCGGCAATCTCGATCCGCACACCTTCAAGTTTGCCTTCAAGCACGTTTTCAATAGTACCAACAAACGTTGACTGCGCGGAGATGGTCGTATCGATTAACTGAACATTTCTGGTAAAGACCTCGGTCGCAGCCCTTAATACCTGTCGTTGTAGCACTGTCTCATAGGTGATATGGTCGGTTTTTTCGACGCGTAACGTGACCGATTCATTTGGATCGACTTCCGCAAAATGATATAAACCAGTCGCATCCGTGGTTGTTTGTCGCCCGGCTTCAACGAGAGAAACGAGCGCCTCGACCACCGGCTCACCGTCTTGGTTGGTGACGGTGCCTGTCACAGCAATCGGATCCTTCGGTACATCATCGCGGGCATAAAAGGCATTGCCACGAAACACGACATAGGTACTTGGGTTTTGCGGATCGACAAACGTTCCCTGATGGACCCAACCGTACCATTCATAGTCAACACCCGGCGTATTGCCGATGTCGACCTTGTTAACGTGACCCAGCGCAATCCCAATGTCATCATCACGTTCCATACCAAGCTGTGCGTAAGGAATCATCAGTTCTACGGTATAGCCGTTGTCTGAAACATCCGGGTCATTGATGACACCGTCGATGTGAATGGCATAGTCGAGCAACCCATTCCAGCTGCCCCAACTACCACCCATGCCACGAAGAATCCGTGTATATCCGTGAACACCGATGTTGATTTGAACATCATCTTCATTCGGGCGTGATGTGCCGTCATTGCGCACATCGATGTAAAGCTCGACAGAATCGCCGCGGTTGACATCATCCCCATCATTGAAGCCACGGGTCAAAAGGTTCTCATCCTGCACGTCCCAAAATACGAACAATGCTGTTTCACCACGGTAAAAACGTACCGTGACCCGATTGTCATGGCCATACACGATGGCTGGGCTTGCAAGTTGCCATTGTTCGTCATCATCACGGCCGTCAATGACCAACTCAGGCGGCGTGTAGTTGCCATCGAAGTCAAACATCGTGTCGCCCGGTGTTTTGGTGAACCGGAAATCAAACAATGACGTGTCCGTACTGTCGTCGCATGCGAACAGCCCGAAGGACCCAGTAATTAAAAGCAACACTATTAAAAGCTTCTTCATGGTTTACCTCTTCTTTCTATCTTGGGATTTCTAAACTCGACTTGACTGAATGGTCCGTTGTAAAGTCCCCACATGCCCTGATTGTCCGACCAGGGGATGATTGCTGAAAATACAGTCCTGCCGTTAATACTTACCGTATAGTGCGATTGAGCGTAGTGAACCGATAGTGTATGCCATTGGTCTTTCTCAAGTGGGAGCGGTTTGTCATACACACGTTCGCGTCCGTAACTGACCTTATCTAACAGGCATAGCACCCCCTTGAAGCCAACAGCCACCCCCACATAACTGTGGTCCGTTTGGTCGGGATGCTCACTGTAGTGATCGACATGTAACAAAAGGCTGAAATCAAGATACTTGTCTTGCGCTTTTAAGCAAAACTCGACCGTCGCGCGCTCGATGTCGCCTTCAGGGTCATGAAGCCAATAGTTTTCCTGACCTTGCAGAGGCGCAAGGCCTGTCGCGGTTTCGACAAAACCTTTGTGAACCGTGTGGCTGCGCAACGCTGTTCTAACGATTCGGTAGACCTTCGCGCTTAGCCGGCCCTTGAGGACATCGATAACGACCGTATCCTCACCGTCTATGTCGAGTTGACCGAGGTGATGCGTCAGATCATAGTAATCACTTTCATCTGGCTTGAGGGTGAGCGTGATGTCCGACAAACGGCTTCTGATCCTGATCTCTGTCATGTCATGCACATGCCCGTAACAGGATAGGTGATAGGTTTGCGGACTCGGACTGTATACCCACAGTTCCGAGCGCGACCCTTTTGTCAGTTCAACGACATGCATGTCGTCGCGCGCGTCGCATTCAGGTGTTGGGTGTAGTCGGTCAAGTCGGGCGGGAAAATCACCAGGCAATGCAAGAGGAATCGCCAAGTCCGCTGCCCCGTTTATCGTGTTGTTGAAAGCGGTGAACTTGAGTGTGCCACGCCCCATGAAACCGATGTGTCCACCAGAAAACGCTATGGCACTGGTGAAAAGCGGCATGCCATCGAGCTCACAAATGACACGGGCTTCACTACACATGATTTTAATGCGACGATGGGGTTTCATCGAAACGGGCAGTTTACCCTCTGCGAGTGGGCGTGTTTGTTCCGTAGACCGGAACGTGAAACGATCGTGTTCAAAGTGCACACTATGATAGCGACTATCACCCTCATCATTGATAATCAAGGCCAATTGTGCCGCATCGGCCACATTGAACTCTGCCGTAAAACGCGTTTCTGTCTTGCGTCTTGAGAGTCGGCGACCTTGTTGTTTGAAAAACTGATCATCGTGGGTCGGATCAGAAGACATGAAGACAGGCATTTTCGGTACAGGAACGGGAAAATGGGTCGGGGTGACACTCATGAAGCGGGCACTGACATACAGCCTGTCAAGACACAAGTCACGGGTGTGTCCACCCTTCTTCAGCTTGTGAAGCCGGTGATAGATGATGTAAAGGCCATCGAGATCAGGCGCTTCGACAATCGATGCATGCCCGATGGCTTTGTGCGCATCGTGCGTTGCAATCAACAATGGGTTGTTCGGTGGACGCCGATAGTCACCGCGCACGCAATCGGCGACACCATAGTCGGTCCGATAGCCATCGCTTTCAAGATGGTTGCCACAATATGTCATGTAGTAAAACGTGCCACGCCTCAAAATATTCGGGCCTTCGGTCCAGGCATGCATGGGTGCATGCAAATCGGTACGATGGTGCATCCGACCATCTTTGTCCATCTCAAGCAAGGCAATGCCACCGTGATGCGCTCTGGAAAAATACAGACGGTTCCCCTTGTCGAGAATGAACGAGCCGTCAATCATTTGCCCGATGTTTTCACGCAGGCGCCGAAACGGCCCCAGTGGATGGTCGGCCTTGAAGACATAGTGCCCATCTCCATGCGGTGAGGTCACCAAGTAAAAGGCATCATAAGCGTAAATCACTTCCGGTGCGTAAGCATTCTTCGTAATCGGGTCATCACACACCGTGCCGGCATATTGCCAGTCGACCAGATTGTCCGATGTAAAGCAATGGATGCCCGTCTCATCATGTGCGGTGGAAGGATACAAGTAATATTTCCCGTTGAACCGCATGACAAAGGGATCTCCAATGGAAGCCATCTTGCCTTTGCGCTGCAGTTTTGTGCCGTTCGTATACGTCCTCATTCTTTCACCCCGCTCAAGATGACCGTCGACAGGAAATACCGTTGGAAGAACAAGAAAATCAAAATCATCGGGATGGAAGAAAGGGTGGCTGCAGCCATCAGCAACGGAAAGTTGGTGCCACTTGCGTAGGTTGAGTTCAGTGAAGCAATTAGAACCTGCAAGGTTTGAACTCTCGGACTTGTCAAATAGATCGACGGTGCAAAGTAATCGTTCCAGATGCCGACGAACCAAAAGATGACCTGCGCCGCAAGTGCTGGTTTTGAGAGCGGAATGATGATGCGCACAAATATTCCGAGATAACTCGCCCCATCGATTTTTGCCGACTCGATTAAGACATCGGGAATCCCCCGCATGTACTGGATGAGAAAAAACATCATCGCAGCATTGCCAAAGAGACCGGGCAAGATAATCGGCCACAAAGTATCCACCATGCCAAGCGCTTGAAACGCCCGGTATTGCGGCAGCATCACTGTCGCATACGGAACCATCATCGAGCTGAGCAACATCAAAAGCAATGTCTTTTTGTAGGGCATGCGCAGTTTCGCAAAACTGAACGCCGCAAGTGCGGACACAATCGTTCCAACAGAGATGACACTCAGTTCGACAATCATGGTGTTGCTTACTGCCCGCCAAAACGGAAACTCGGTCAGCACCCGTCTGAAATTGTGAAACTGTGGTGCCTCAGGCAGAAATGTCGGCACCATCGAAAACGCTTCTGAAGGTGTTTTCAAGGCTGTGAGTGCCATCCAGATATAGGGCAACAGCATGGTCATAGCACCTAAAAGGACCAGAAGGGTTGCACCGATGTGAAAGCTTTTCAGTACGAACTTCTCTGACTTTTCATGCATGTCATCGTACCTCCACCCAGGATGACCGTCTGAACTGCACGTAGGTCATCAACATGATGATAGCACCAAGCAAGATGGATGCTGCTGAAGCAACGCCGTACCGATTGGCGTCAATACCGCGTACCCAGATATAGTACACCACGGTGATCCCTTGGGGATTGCCATTAGCAAGCAGCTGAGCGTCCGCGAAGTTTTGCATACCGGCGATGATCCCTGTGACAATCAAGAAAAACGATATGGGGCGCACCAAGGGGACAGTAATCATAAAGAATTTTTGGAAGATGCTCGCACCATCGATATCGGCGGCTTCATAGTAACTGGCCGGAATGTTGTTGAGGCCGGCAAGGTAAAGCACCATGGCCACCCCCATCGCTGCCCAGACATTGCGGATGATGATGGCAAACTTGATGGGCCAGCGGCCGGTTCCCAACCACTGCACATCGATATTGAGTAGGTGATTCAGCAAACCGAATTCGCCGTTAAACAAGTAACGGAAAATGATGTTGATTGCCACAACACTACTGACTGCCGGCAAGTAATAAAGCAACCGCAAGGCATAGTTTTTTGCGCCTTTCTGCTGCAAATAGACCGAGAGCAGTAAGCCGAAAAACATCCCGATGGGGACACTAATCAGCAAAAAGAATGTATTGAAGACTGCCTGACGAAACAAAGCATCGGCAAACAGGCGACGAAAGTTCTCCAAACCAACATACCGTGTTTCCATCCGAACTGGATTGAAATCGGTCAAACTGAACCAAAACGAAAACACCATCGCGCTAATCGTAAAGGTGAAGAACCCGATTACAGGCAACGCGATAAACACGAGAGACCACCGTTTTTCAAGACGGTAAAGGGTGGAGGCTGAGCGCATCAGAAACCACCCCCACTCAATTTAGGTAACTGTTGCTCTCGTCAAGGTCACGCTGAATGGTCGTAGCATACTGATTGACAAATGCCTGCGCCGTAATCTGACCGTTAAAGACCGGTAACAACGCTTCAAACAGATCATCAAACCAAATATTCTCATAGGTAAAGTAGGTCGGACGTGGGTGGCCGGCAATATGCGCGTTGTGACGAATGATGTCAAGGAACATCACTTTGTTCAACGGCATAATCTGACGTCCGTTCAGCTCGACATTGTTCAAAAAGTCGTCTTCGGCGATATCAATGATGTTGGGCACGGATTGACCAAGCTGATACGCCATGCGTTGAGAAGCTTCTTCAATGGTGAGATATTTGGCCAACCGGACGGCCGCCTCGCGCTGACGACTGCGTTCAGAGACTGCGATGCCCATCGAACCGACCCACGCTGTGGATTTGGCTCCTTCCGCCGGTCCAACCGGCAAGGGAATCAGGTCGAACTCAAAGTTGATGTTTTCCCAGAAACCTTTCATGTCCCATGGCCCCATGAACGAGAAGATGCCGCCGCCATTCATGAAACGCTGAAAGCCATTCAAGTTGGCTTGTTCACTTGGGGAGGGCATCACACCATGCACTAGGTGCAAATTGGCGATGTACTGTAAGGCCTCGATGAAGTTGGGATCGGTAATGGTTTGTTGGGTCGCATCGTCATTGAAGAAGTTTGCATTGTTCGAGTAAATCGCGGCGGCGAGTTCATAGTGGGTCACACCGAATATTCGCTGTCCACCCTCACAGGTATCCTCGCCCCCAACCGTACGAAGTTGACACTTCAGTGACTCAAGCATGTCCGCAAACGCTGAAAAGGTCATCGGTACCGACGGATCCGGGCGGTCCATGTCGAGTCCTTTTGCAGCGACGATGCGCTCGAACAGGTCGACATTCATGACCATCGCAAAGGGACCGAGATCTTTTGGCAAAGCAAAAAGAGGCCCCTCACCTAACGTGAACGAATCTCTGTCATAACGGTAATGGCTGATCGCCCTTGACCAGACCCGCTCAAGTTCGGCTTCGCTCAAGTAACTGTCAAGCGGCAACAAGCGACCCGAATCCGCCCAAGGCATGAACTCGGTATCAGGAATGTAGAATACATCCGGCAAATTGTTCATCTGATTGTTCAGATTCCGCATGTACATATCTGCCGATACAGCACTGTAAACAACGCGGATGTCATCATTTTCCGCCATGAAGCGATCAACGAGTGTTTGGAAATTAGCTTGTTCCTCAGCCGAGCCCCATCCAAAGAACGATATGGTCACCCGACCCTGATCATCGAGATCATTGCCATCACCATTGCAGGCGAGCAAAATCAAGCCGATCAATACGATCATAATAGACAAAAAGCTTCTTTTCATACGAATCACTCCAGAATTATCAAGATTTGAACACGCTTACATCATAAGGTATCACCCTTACAAATACAATGATATTTAGAATACTTCTATTATCTTTTATCAACTTATTACTATTCGTTTGTTTTAAGTGTATTCCGATATGGTAATCGTATAATCTCTTTATTAAGTCATTTTATACGCATAGTATCGAATGTTTAAATAGACTATTTACTGACTTTTTACATCATTGTAGAAACACGCCACCTTGCCCAGCGGGTGCGGATGCGGTATAATCATAGTAGCGATTGCAGCACATTGAAAGGAAGCGTGTTCAGCCCATGGATTTCTCATTGCACTACATCGGTCATCGGGTTATCGAGAATTCTCCCTTTACAATTGACAGACCAGAAGGCAGTTTTCGCCATCTGTTTTTTCACTTCATCTCCCCCGTTATCATCGAAACACCGAAAGGCCTCATCGAGGCGGAACCGGGCAGTTCGATTTTATATGAGCCCGGGGTCAAGCAGAAGTTTTACGTAGAACGCAATCGACTGAGCCACGACTATCTCGACTTCACCGTGCAAGATCCCGATTTTTTCAGTATCATCCGTTACCCGCTAAACACCTTAATCAACCCGCGCATGTCGAAAAACATCTCAGAAACCATTGAGCGTATCCTCCTTGAAATCAATTCAAATCGCGTCGGCAACGAGTACATGATCAGCAGCATGATGACTTCGCTCTTCACTCTGTTATCTCGGCGCATCCATAATCACTCTGTCGGTACCAATCGTGTCTATCAAGATGAGCTGAAAGTTCGTTTTGAAGCACTGAGACTCAAAATGTACCACAGTCCTGCAGAAAGTTCTGTCAAAGCGATGGCCAAATCCCTTGACTTCAGTCCAGCACATTTCACAAACCTCTATAAAAAGTTTTTTCACGTTACACCCATCGAAGATTTGACCAAGGCGCGTATCCACCTAGTACCTTCTTTGCTCGCTGGTAATGAGCCAATCGACCTCGTCGTTCGTAAGCTTGGTCTTTCGAGTTCTGAGTACTTCTTCCGCTGGTTCAAGCAGCATTTCGATATGACCCCCGCAGAGTTTCGTGCCAGTCTAAAACCTCGCTGAAACTCGATTTAAACACGCCTTATGCCAAAAGCCCCTTTCTCATATCATCGTCGTACTAAACACATTCATGCACCCGCATGGCTTCGCTGATACATTCCATGTTCTACTACATGCTCGTTTTCAGTTGGCAAAGCACACGATAGTCTAGATTAACCAGAAGAAGCAAAACTTGCTCATTGGTTCTTAAACCTAGGAGGTTCACCATGAAACATACGCGATCCTATATTGAAAATCACCCTAGACCCCAATGGACACGACCGACATTCGTCTTACTTGACGGTCCTTGGTCCTTTGCATTTGACAAAGACGACATCGGAAGAAAAAAAGGTTATATGCACGGTCTTGAGGCACCTGATACCATTTTGGTCCCCTACGCCCACCAAAGCCCAAAGAGTGGCATTGCCAATCAAAACGACAGTGCCGTGGTGTGGTATGAGAAGATCATCGACACGTCCATCACAGATACCCAGCGTCTGTTGTTACACCTTGAAGGCAGTGACTATGAAACTGAAGTTTATGTCAACGGTGTATATGTCGGCCTTTGCAAAGGTGGCTATCACCGTCATACACTTGACATCACCACCTACGCCCGCACAAAGACCCGACTCGTGTTTCGAATCAAGGATGGTATGGATGCCACACAGCCCCGCGGCAAACAACGCTGGATGCCATATGCTTACGAATGCTTCTACCTTGGAACGACCGGTCTTTATAAGTCCGTCTGGCTTGAAACCGTCCCCAAGACCTATCTCAAACATGCCCGCTACACCCCTGATATCGACCACTTCAAGCTCGATCTCGACATCGAAGTGGCCGGTCTACCCGAAGGGACGCTCAAAATCGATGTCCACCATGAAGACACTTTGATCCATCAAGCGGTTCACACGCTTACACGCGAACGGTTTCACCTGTCGTTGGATATGACCACCGATACCCAGACGATGAAACTGTTTCACTGGTCGCCTGAACAGCCCCACCTCTACGATCTCACCTTCACGCTGAGCCAACAAGGACAGTCTGATGATGTCGTCCGTAGCTACGTCGGCATGCGTCGCATCGAAACCCGCAACACCATCCTCCTCCTCAACAACCAACCGCTTTACTTGAAGATGGTGCTTGATCAAGGCTACTTCGGTGCGGGCCACCTCACCGCGACTGAAGGTGAACTCGCTGAAGATGTAAAGCTGATGAAACAGATGGGTTTCAATGGGGTGCGTAAGCACGAAAAGATCGAGGACGGTCGCTTCGCGTATTATGCCGATGTGCTAGGCCTCCTCGTCTGGATTGAGATGCCCTCAGCATATGAGTTTCGTGAAGATACCGTCCACAACATCATCGAGGAATGGCGCCAGATCGTTCGACAGCATGTCAATCACCCTGCTGTGATGGCCTGGGTGGTCATGAATGAATCGTGGGGCGTTTACGGTATAAAGAGCCACAAGAAGATGCAACACTTCACGGAAACGCTTTATCACTTGACGCATACGCTTGACGGCACGCGACCAGTCATCTCCAATGATGGCTGGGAACATACGAAAAGCGACCTGGTGACGATGCACAATTATGCGGAAAGCTATGCTGAACTTGCCAGTGCCTATGACTTTTCAAAACACGGTCTGTTATCTGGGCATAGGACACAACACATGCAGACAAAACTCGCCTTTGCAGGCACGCACACCTATGACAACCAACCGCTCATCTTGAGCGAGTTTGGCGGCATCGCTTTTAAGAAGGACGCCGAAAAGGGGTGGGGCTACGGCCATGGCGTGCAAACGCCTGAAGACTACCTAAATAAGCTCAGTGGCCAAATGCAAGCCATTCGAGACAACCCCGCCTTCAGTGGCTACTGCATCACGCAGCTAACCGATGTGCAACAAGAAGTCAACGGACTGCTTGATGAAGCACGCCAGCCAAAAGTACCCCTTGAAGCCATCAAAAAACTGAATGATGCCTTCCCAAAGCGCTAACAAAATCCCGCTGGTGACGATCCCTTACAAAAACCCTCGCAGTCTTTGCGGGGGTTTTCCTTGTTTTTCTGAAACTTTACTTTTCCATCCACGCCGTGACCTTTGTGCTATAATGGATTTGAACATATATGATTTATGAATCTCTTATAAAAGGATGGATGCCATGCATACAGGTGACCTTTACGCGCATTCACACGCTGAAACACGCACCCTCACCTATACCCGCCGAAAAGGGCCAATACTCATTATTGTCCTCTTATATCTGTTGGTTCTTTCCATCATGACCTATCAGATGTTCGACCCATTTGATGCCGCACTACCCGGTCGCTTCATTCCTGGTACGCTGGAGATAGAAAGCGGCCTGGTTATGGTTGTGGCGTATTTTCTCGTCCCACTGCTTTATCTATGGGTCATGGTCATTGGTGCCTTTGTCTTGTTTCATGCCCTCAAGGCGCTCTTTGGTAATAACCCTGTCGTACGCGTGAACCATGATGAAAGTCACGCTACGGACATACCGCTGCCAAAAGTCGCCACGCGGGATCCCCTTCGAGACAATTTGCTGGGTGGATTGGTTATTTTGATGGTCTACGGCCTTTTCAATCTGATTGCCATGGGCATGCCGATGACGTTTGCCTTTATGGACGTCTTCTACGGATTGTTGATACGATCAGCCTTAGGACTATGCGTACTCATCGCACTACTTGCTTTAGCACTCGCCCTATATGGTTTGAGTCTGAAACCCACCAAAGAGAGCAACGGGCCTTCTGCGTTTCAGCGGATGCTCGGGGGGCTCATCGTCTTCGATCTCGCCGTACTCGCCGCCCTACTTCTTTATTTTATTCCACTCAGTGACACGGTCTTCGTCACCTATCCCATCAAACAAGACGGGACCCTTGCCATTCAGATTCACAGCGATTACCGCGAAAGCTTTGCCGGTTACACCAAAGCCCTGCACATCCCAGAAACGCATGATGAACGCTTAGTTACGAGCGTAGCCGATGCCGGTTTTGCGGATGTGTCGATCCTTGGTGAAATCACCATGCCTGACTCCATGCGTCATATCGGCAATCACGCGTTTCGGGGCTTGACTTCTTTAGAAACCCTCACATTGAATCACGGACTTGAATCGATTGGTCACTATGCTTTTGAACGCGCCATAAAGCTTTCGAACGTAATCATTCCCGCCTCTGTACAGACGATTGGCGAAGGCGCGTTCCTTGATTGCACCCGTCTTCAATCCATCACGTTTCTCTCCACCGACCCACCACAACTGCACCGCTACGCCTTGAAAAACACCCATAAAGACCTCATCATCTACGTGCCGTTTGATGCTTTGACACACTACCAAGAACATGAAGCTTTTGCGCCATTTAAAGAACGGATTCAGCCACTTACAGACTGATTTTCGACCAGATAAAAACCCCGTAACCCTGCATTGATGTGCAGGACACGGGGTTTTCTTATGCATGAATCTTAAGAAATCAGGATAAACGCCACAATGAGGACAATGATGAGGAACACGACCGTCACAATCATTCGGCTGATCCAGTGGATGCGCCACCGGTTTTCATTGGGTTGGTTTTCAAAACCCTCCTGAAGGTGACGCCGCTTTTCCCTTTCTTGTTCTTGTGAATACAGGTTTCGCATGGTATACACATCCATCTTCAGTATACCATACTTCGCTGAACCCAGTAATCAATCAACGCCGTAGATCAACAACAATGTCCTCACTGGGTGGAACTGTTTGACATCCACTCAAAACCAACAAAAGTCCAAACATCAAAACCCAAAAACGATATAGTCTTCTCTCGAAAAAAGATTCCCTGCGTTGTTTTGCGGAGGTCTAGATGGAATGACTTGCATTGACTGCCCCAAGTCATGCTATGCAGCTATCGGATTCAAGCAGGCCTGCGCGATTTCTCTTGTAATACCCCAGGAATATTTGAACTTCAAAGAATTTGCACTACAGACGCATGTCTTGTTGAACCCTTTGATGTAAAGTGGTCAATACTAAAAGAGTATTTCAGGTCTTCCCCTCCACTGCCACACCTATAGCTGAAATTCTACAAATATGGTAAAATACAATGTATAAAGTAA
>RECF01000056.1 GCA_007694145.1 Acholeplasmatales bacterium
CCTCCGTGAACACGGCCATCCAGTTGTTCTATGGACCGCTGCACAACCGTTTATATGGAGAACAAGGCCAAATGGATTTCTTCGGCAACATGGTCCTTGCGCTTGAACTGCAAGAAGCTTCCGTCACGTTTGCACAAGACAACGACCACATGCAAGCGATGCTCACCGCCTTGATTGAACTGTTTGACATGGCGCTCTATCCTGAACTAGACTAATCGCATCAAGAACCGATACCCTGTGTGTCGGTTCTTTTTTTTGCGGTAAAAAAAGAAGCCCCGCAGGGCTTCTAGTTGAAACATGGAATGGTTTACTCTTCACTCTTTTGCTTGATGGCTTCAACTTCAACATCTTCATCGTCTTCGCCTTCAATAGCTTCTTCATCGTCGTCAGCGGGTTCTTCTTCCATTGCTGGAACCGTGACATTGACAATCATCTTCTCGGGATCATCGACCAGTTTGACACCTTCTGGCAGTTTAATGTCCTTGACGCGCAAGACATCACCTTCATCGAGTTCACTGACGTCAACTTGGAAGCTGGTGACACCGGCGCCAGGGCTGTACTCGGCCAATACGGTTTGAGAAACGAGCTGAACAATGAGTCCACGTGCCTCAACAGGATCTTTACCATTCAAGACGATGCTGATATCGGCGCTGATGGTATCCTCTGCAGTAACTTTTTGTAAATCGAAGTGCACAATGTCGGTTCGCTTAATCGGGTTGAGCTGTAGTTCTTTGATGTAGACTTGGTGTTCTTCGCCTTCAAGATCGACATGGAAGGTCATGCTTGTACCAAACTGCCGGTACATCTTCATGATATCCTTATAAGCGACCTGAATCGGTTTCGGGGCTATCTTTCTTCCATAGATAACGCCGGGAACTTTTTCTTCAGCGCGAACTTGGCGCAAGGGGTTGGTACGCAGTTCAAGTTTCATCGTGTGGACTCCTCTCAATCTTTCCATCGTTCGGGATTTTCATTAATAACAGTTTAACACAAACGGGGTTTTTTGTCTATTTTTTGCGTAACGCTTTGTAAAAACGTTCTCGGTCGATGACTGGCAGGGACTGGGTGAAAGTACCGGGTTCAGTCTCAGCGAGGGCTTCGCCGAGTACGGCGAACTTCGAATCGATGTTGTCGATGAAATGCAAAGCGAGTGCCTCAGGCACATTCGGTTTTTTCGGAGAACCGAAATTACCATAGTAATGATGTGATAAAACCATGTGTTCAAGCAACAGGCGCTCTTCTGTATCGTAGAGCCCTAGCGTTTCTGCTGTTTTAGCCACTTCTTTGACCCCCATGGTGATGTGGCCAATCAAACGGCCTTCACGGGTATACTCGGGGTTTTTGAAGTCGGAGAGTTCAAGCACCTTACACATATCATGCAACAAAACCCCGCCAATAAGCAGGTCCCGATCAAGAAATGCATAGACGGCAAGTAGACCCTCCGCAAGCCGGAGCATCGTTTCGGTGTGGTGGGCAAGCCCACCGATGTAGGCATGGTGAAAACGCGTGGCTGCGGGATACAAGTAAAACGCCTGATGGTGACGTTGGTAGATTGCTTCAACGATTTGCCGAATCGGGCCATCGCTCATGTGGGCCAAATAGGTCTCGATGCTGCGTTTGAGTTGTTCGGTCGATGCTGGGGCGAATGTATAGAAGACATCCATCAGTCGGTCGCGTTCGCCGTCATCTTGCGCCTGCTCGACAAGGGGTACATAGGCGGTCACTAACCATTGTTCCCGGTCTTTGAACACGATCGGTTCAACGGTGAAATGATACACCTCTCCTTCACGAACGGCGGCGTTTTCATCGATGCGCAGTGTCCTGCGCAAACCCGCCTCATCTATGACTGACAACGTGTTTGTATCGTATGTCGTTTCATTGATGGTATCAATCTTTGCGTAAAAATCATCCATGGGCTTCAGACTCCTTTTTGCTTTTGACGAGCACCGTGACAGACACGGTGTCAAGTTTCAAAGTACGAATGCCTTGACGGCTTTCGGGGGATGCAGAACTGTACAAGACGGTGAATGGGTCGTCAAAGGATAACGTTTCCGTCTCACTTCTTGGTTTGAAGATGACGATGGTATGGGATTTGTCTCGGCACACCTCAAGGACCGTCGTACCATGTTCACTGCTAGACACAAAGCCGTTCTTCTTGATGGCCGAAGCCGTAGGTAAGCGCAAGCATGTGAGCGACTTGCGCAGCTTGATCAACGTCTTGAACTGGTGAATGCTCGTCTGATGCTTGTCGATGAGTGACCAGTCAATGCGATTGATGGCATCGGGGCTCTTATAGCTGTTTTCCTCCCCTTGCTTGGTGCGGTAAAACTCCTGTCCCATATGTATGAAGGGTACCCCTTGGGCAAGCAGGACCATGCCTGTGGCGAGTTGTTGCGCACGGGCACGCAGTTCGAAGGTGGCATCAGGCAGCGCGAGTTTGATTTTGTCATGAAGCGTGTGGTTATCGTGACACGCCACATAGTTGATTGACTGACCCGGATAGCGAAACAAGAACTTCTCCTTGACACTGCCCAAAATGAGTAACTTGATGATCGCGAGATGCTCTAGTTCACCTAGGGCATAGCCGCGATGTTTTGGGTTGAATGTCGCCCCTTTGACATACTCGCGGAAACGATCGTTGAAAAACCCGATGTTGTAAAGAACTTTTTTGTTGTACATGTGAGCGAGTGTTTGAGCGGGGAGGGGGGCAGGCATGTTCCAACCTTCGCCGTATAAAATCAGGTCCGGCCGGTGCACTTCAAGTTTTTGCCGAATCATATTCATCGTTTTCATGTCGATCAGACCCATCAGGTCGAAACGGAACCCGTCCATTTTATACGTTTTGGTCCAGTACATGACCGAGTCACTGATAAACTTGCGAATCATCTTCCGTTCGGTGGCCAAATCCGAGTCACAGCCGCTGCCGTTCGTCAAAATGCCCTGACTGTCGACACGGTAGGCATAACCGGGAATGATTTTTTCAAATGGAAACGTCTTGACATTGTAGACGTGGTTGTAAACCACATCCATGACGACACGCAAACCGGCACCATGGTAACGGTCAACAAGCGTCCTGAGTTCGTTGATGCGTGCATAGGGGTCGTCGGGATTGGTGGCATAACTGCCTTCAGGGACATTGTACTGGGCTGGATTATAGCCCCAGTTGTAACTTTCAAACGGTTTGGTCTCATCGACACCTTCAAAGTCAAAGACAGGCAACAGTTGCACATGGGTCACACCCAGGTCCTTGACGTAGTCAAAACCGGCCGGGTTTCCCGCTGGTGTCTTCAACCCTTCTTCACACGCCGCATGAAAGGTGCCCGGGTGCGTAGCTTTGATGCTTGGGTCACTGGTAAGGTCCCGGATGCTCATCTCATATAGGATGGCGTCGGGCATCCGGCCCGAAAAAGGCGGCCGCGCATGATCAAAAGGCACGAACTTATCTGGGTTGACGACATAATTGTGCGTCCCGTTGGCAGTTGAAGCGATACCATAGGGATCGGTAAAAGTATGTTCTTTTCCGTTGACATAAGAGATGAACCGGTACTTGTAACCATCGAGGTCACCATCGAGCGTAATTTGCCAAACACCGATTTTCTTGTAGGTCATCGGGTAGATGTTCACTTCACCATCGGGTGTGGTGAGCTCAACTTTCAAGTACTTAGCAACCGGTGACCAAATTTTAAATGTCGTCGACGTATCACCATATCGGTGACCTAGGTCGGGACCGTCATAATAATACAAGTCGTCAAACAACTCCGTTCGGACAATCTTGCCGGTATACAGTTCGGTTTTGTTGCCTTGGTCGTCGAAAATGTGGTAGATTTTGTTCAACCGAATAAAACTGTCATACCGCAACACATACTTGTCTTCACCATCAAGTGTTTGACGCGAGGCGATTTCAAGGGGAATCTCTTCATCATTGCCATGCGCCTCAAACTGTGTGACCGGATCGCGACGCATTTGATGGGGAATGATGACGGTAATTTCATGAAAATCTTCAAGATAGGCGTAAAAACTCATGCATTGTCACTCTTTTCCAAGTTGGTTTTCAATCGCTTTGCATAAGCTTTGAGTGGTTCATGGTCGTTGGGCACGCGACCCGTGACGACGGCTTCGACGAGGCCATTCAAAATCAGTCCAACCCACCGTTTGCGGACCGGTTGGCAATGCACCAAAATGTCCTGGCCACGAAACACCAGTTCACGGGCGTCTTGGATGGGCAGTTCGGCTGCTAGGCGCTGAAGATGGGCGGTTTGATCGGCAAAGCCGAGCAACTGATTGAGGCGATTTGCCTTTAGACATGTCTTGAGGCCTTCATTGAAAACCGTCAGCGGCGTAAACTGTGCTGTTTCGGTCATGGCCGCTAGGTGGCTGATGCTCGCTAAGTGCTTCAAGCGTTTTTGGGAAAACTTGAAAATCTCACCGAGGTTCGCATAGTGGCGGTACAAGAGGGCAAAAGCCAATGTGTCGTCAAAGGGCGCCTGTGCAGCGGCTAAGGCAGATAGACCTTCTTCAAGGTCGAAGAGCGCTTGGGCAAATCCACAGTCTACCATGCAACGGATCGCGGACATGGCATGTTCAGACTTAAAGATGCGAACGAGCTCATCTTGGATGCGCTCAATGGCGATGTTGCGAATGCTTGGGGCTGCGCGTTCGATGGCTTGTAATGTCTCAGTCTCGATGGTGAACCCAAGCTTTGCGACAAAGCGAAAGGCGCGTAGCATACGCAAGGCATCTTCTTCAAACCGTGCACTGGGAACACCGATGGCCCGAATGATGTGGTTTTTCAAGTCTTCAAGACCGTTGTGGTGGTCGGCAACGCGGTTCTCGCTATCCATGACAAGCTGGTTGATGGTGAAATCACGCCGTTTGAGATCCTCTTCTAGACGACGGGTAAAGTGCACCGTATCCGGCCGGCGGTGATCGGTGTAGTCGCCATCGGCACGATATGTCGTCACTTCAAATGCGGTGCCCTCAAGCAACACCGTCACGGTACCATAACGCGCCCCGGTCAGGATGGTTTTTTCGAACAGTTCCGCCACAGTATCGACCGTTGCGGAGGTGGTGATGTCAACATCGACAATCGGGCGACCGAGTAGATGATCACGAACCGCGCCACCTACAAAAAACGCTTCATGGCCAGCGGCCTGAAGACGATGCAGGATTGATTTGCCTTGTTCAAGCAGTTCATGCATACGCATCACCAAAAAAATTATACTACACATTGGGTGTTTTTTCCATGACAACTGCTGTTTTGCGCAAAGTGATGCTATAATGACGTCGTGAGGAGGTGCCTTGATGCATTCAATACGCCAACACGTCACCATCGAATGGGAAGTGAAACGGTCTCGTTTCATCGCCCATCTCATCCCTGTCGAGCATCTTGATGCTGTCGAAAAGCACCTGAGGGCGCTTCGCCATGCGCATCCCGATGCCAGCCACCACTGTAGCGCATATGTCCTCGGAGCTCAAGGGGACGTGCAAAAAAGCGATGATGACGGTGAACCCTCCCAAACTGCCGGTCTCCCCATCCTCGAAGTCTTGCGCAAACACGCGCTCACACACGTCCTTTGTGTCGTCATTCGCTATTATGGTGGCATCAAACTCGGTGCCGGCGGCTTGATTCGGGCCTATGCAAAAAGCACGGCTCTCGCCGTCAAAGAGGCTGAGATGACCGTGCCGGAAACGTTTCTTACGTTGACACTCGATGTCTCGTTTGCGATCGCGGGAAAACTCGAGGGTTTTCTGCGTGAACAAACCAAGGTCACCGATGTCCGCTACGGCACCGACGTGACCTTTA
Organism: Acholeplasmatales bacterium; assembly: GCA_007694145.1. GTDB lineage: Bacteria > Bacillota_I > Bacilli_A > Izemoplasmatales > Izemoplasmataceae > SKGI01. The sequence continues at coordinate 5,804 of RECF01000056.1, forward strand.
TCGTTGAGTTGCTTGAAGACGCTTATCCTGTTGTTGCTGCAAAGGTACGCGACATGAGTGCCGGTGCTGCTCATTTTACCATCGTGGCACGCATGACACGTTTTCGGGTGATGCGATCTGCCACAAAAACCTAAAATCGCCCCATGACGGTCGCAGTCAAATCAATCAGGCGAATGAGCGTCGCTGTCACCACACCCGCTAAAGCAATGCTTAAAAGCACATACATCGTCTGGATTTGCCAAATGGCCGACTTTTGAAAAAACTGACTCAAATCAGCGGCCATCAACGCTTTGAACGTCAACGGAAACACGATAAAAAATAGCAACAACTCCGACCACGCAAGCAATAACGTGTCCATGATTTCACGTCCTTTCAACTGATGACATCGTCTTGTTCTTCTTCCTCGGCTAATACAGTAATAACAATATAGTTAGGCAGGCATGTCAGCGGTTGATACGGAGAATCCGTGAAACCCTGCAGTCGACAAATATTTTGCGGGCTCGTTTCTTCGATTACGCGGACCCGTCCCTCCGCATGCTCGATGACAACCACACCCAGTTCGCCCATCACGCACGTAATTGCCGGTTCGGCAAAGCAGCGGCGATACACCGGGTGGCTTTCATCTTGCGCGGGACGAAACACACGTGTCTCGTCCAACACCTCATGGCTACCGTCGGCAAGGTCAATGCGTAATATCGGTGTATCTCGATAGCTGACCAGCGCGATCGAACCGCTTTCACCTTGCAAGAAAAAGAGTGCTACGATGCCACTTAGCGCGACCACGATGATGACCGCAATCAAGATTATGTCATTGCGCCGCATGACGCTCACCATCCTTTCAATGATATTGTACCATAATTTCGTCAGATTATCGTCGATAGACAATTATTTATAATCCTTTTCAAACAGATAAAAACTTAAACGTTTACACTGCGAATCTTGCATTAGTTTTGACATTTTGTATTTCAGACACTATAATAAATAACGGTTGGAAACCACAAAAAATTCTAGGAGGAAAATGAATGAAAAAAGTATTGGCACTACTGTTAGTTATGGTTTTCGCACTGACGCTCGGCGCTTGTAATGGCGATGACCCGATTGCGGACCTGCAAGAACAACTTGATGCACTTCAATCTACCATCACTGCGCTTGAAAGTGATATCGAAGACTTAGAAGGCGACCTGTCTGCACTTGAATCAACTTTGAGCGCACTTCAAGCTGCCCACACAGCGCTTGAGGCCGCCATGGGTGAAGATAAAGCTGCTTTGGAAGCTGAAATTGCTGTACTCGAACAAGCACTCGTCTTGGTCGGGCTGCAAATTCGCGCCGCACTCGGACATGTCGATGTCCACCACGGTGTCGGTTATGACCTCGTACACGGTCACTATGTCGGTATCGCACACGTAACGGTTGCTGAAGGCGTCATCATCGGCGCAACCGTCGATGAGTACTTCCTGCCTTATAGCTGGGGCAACATCGGCGCTATCGGCGAACAGGAAGAGCCTGCAGCGGACCAATTCTTTGTTCGCGGTACCCGCAATCGTAATAACATCTATGCCAAGTATCTTGTTATCGCTGGTTATGAATGTGTCGGCCATGTAGAAGGTGAAGCTGGCTCACAATCACCAAAATACATGTGCGACATTGATGGTGTAGACGTTGAAATCGAAGACTGGGTTGCCGAAGCTGAAGCCAATGCCAAAGCTTATGCTGAATCATTTGACGGCTTCACCACATGGGCTGAAAGCACCTACAACTATATCGCTGATGAAAACTTCGACCGTCATGATTCTTATGAAGTCGCAGATGCTTCGGCTAGCGTTCACATCCTCAAGTCAATCGCACCCTACTGGCGTTTTGGTGCGCTCGGTTGGCTCGGCAACGCACGCGCTACTGAAGCCGCTGTACTCGGTATGAGTTTGACTGGTGATGAAACCCTCGTAAGAGGCGAAGAAGATAACCTTTGGAGTGTCGACGACGCTGTTACAGGCGCGACTTGGTCTGACTTCCCCGACTACTTCGAAACACTCGTCCGTGCTTACAACAACGCAATCGCTGAATAACCCATTAAAAAAATAAGGAGATGGCCACCGGCTGTCTCCTTTTTTTATCCTTTGTTTTAGAAAAACCAAATGTTGAAGAGCAAGATTATCCAGATGATACCAACCAGTACTTGCACACCCCGGACGCGACGGCGTGTCGAGCGTTGCTGAAACTGTTCAAACACCCACGTCACAAACTGCGCAAAGACAAGTGCGTACAAAGCGGCTTCAAGTAAATCGAACCGCAGTCTGAGCCAAGCTGTAAGCATAGCGGCTAGAAACGGATAAAACGCCATCATTTCCGGTGTCTCGGGCGTGGCGGTCGGCTCGGCCACAAAGAACACAAGCGCAAAGACTGAATAACCCAGCAACAATCTAGTAAAAAGTAACCAAAGTGTTTGATCGGTGAACACGGCAAGCACAAGCACGAGCAAAATCAGATGAAATGCATACCAGACACTCATCCGAAAATGGATGATGCGTGTGACGGATAAGTAAATCCAAAGCAAGCCGAGCAGGATGAAGGCCGTTGTACCGAGGGTCAGTCCTTCATAAAAACCAAACCAGAAACGGAAACGCCCCACACTTAATGAAGACTCCTGAAAAATATTGGCCATCGTTTCAGAAAGCGGCAACCATTCACGGAAAAACAACTGAATCAAGACGATGCTGAGCAAAACTGGATGGATGATGACTTTCTTGAACATTTTATTGAACAGCCAAGTGAAAAAGCGGATGCCGACAATGGCTAAGACAATCATCGTAAGCGGTGCCCTTGCCGGCAAAAGCAATGCCGCAAGGAGCCCTGCAGTCAGCGGTTGCATATACCGTTCGAGATAACCGCTCGATGGTTCTTTCCGTAGCCATTTTCGCGCGACTTCCCAAGCGGCTGTGAACCCGACCGCAAGCAAGACTTGCGCGATGGCGAAAAGCAACTGTGCCCACCCTAGTACCGCTTGCAAAATCAGGGCGACCAAGCTCACAAAAACCACAGCGATGTGATAACTGATCCATCGTTTCAGCGTGTTCTCCGCGGTGCTGACCATCGGGCTTTCCCGCACGACGCTGATCATGATTTGCCTCGCTTCATGGTCTGTTTGGCTTTTTGAACAAAAGCCATGACATTGATTTTTGATGGGCAGTAAAATGAACAAATCCCACAATCGATGCAAACATCGCTTTTCATGTAATCAAGGACAATTCCATCTTCAACGGTATGCATGATTTTTGAAGGAAGAATACCGACTGGACAATGTTCATTGCACTGGCCACAGGCAATACACGGATAGACTTCAAGTTCCTGATGTGCTTCAACATGCAGGCTGACCATCTCTGTGGTGATGGCAAACTGATCATGCGATAGTGTACGGTTTTCAAGTAAACTGTTCAAATGTAGCATCGCAAGATTGGTCGGTGTGAAATCCTGGAAGACTTTGCGTAAGTCATCCATCATCGTTCCCAGTCGAACCGTAAACACGGTTGGTTGGCGTGTCAATGCGCCACTGATGACAAAACGCGTCAACACGCACGGGCGGTGATGGGTGATCATATCATGCAAGCGCAACAAGGATTCAAGCCGCAACAAGCGATAAGGCGTTTCGCGAACCAGCGCGTCATGAAACACGCGGTTGATGTGTTTATGGGCGTAATCGGCTTGCTTTTCCGGCCGGACACGGCGAATCACAACGGGCAAGTCGGCCCGTTCGAATGCTGAGACATCCACATCCATCGGCGCGAGTACATGAATGGTTTCCGCTGGCCAAAAATCTTGTAAGACGCGTAAAACCTCAACACTGTTTTGATAGTCTTCGGCCGCATGTTTGGCATCGAGTGATACGAAGGGTTCATTCATGAAGGGTAAATCGACGATGAGCGGCAGTCCTTCGATAAACGGATACGACTCTAAGCGGCTCGGTGGTTTGAAATAGAGACTGAGTAAACTTCTGATATCCATTTTGGCAATTGGTTCGTGCACGATGTTCTTGAAATTGTTATCGATGATGCAAACACGTGTGCGTTTGCCAAAAGGATCTTCACGGGTAACGGTTTGTACCACGGTGCCACTGACAGGGCTGTATGGTGTCTCTGTCTTGCCGACAAGCAAAGGTTCACCGAGTGCCACTGAATCCCCAATCGACTTGCAAAGACGCGTGTCATCAAGCGTGTCGAGATAGACCGCAACACGTCTTGGTTGTGTTAATGTTTTAAATGCAGATATCACGGTCTTCCCTCCTTATGAACTGGTCAAACCCCATTATACCATGTTGACCAAACACTTCTGTGATTTTTTTTGCAGGATTGACAGTGTTTATGATATAATCAACGGTGTGGAAAGGAGTCTTTTTTTATGCGAACTGTACACTGGTTTAAGACACGGTTCATCTATGGCCTTGTCGCACTGCTTTTCGGCCTGCTGGTTTCCTGTGGTACTGCCGACGACAATCCCGATGATCCTAATTTGCCCGCTCCAAGCGACCTCACTGAGCACACCCGCTCTTACTTTGATTACTTTGGCACACATATCGTGGTGCGCATTTGGGGCGACGATGCCCTCGATCATACCAAGATTTTCACGGAGATCGATGCGTTGTTACGTCATGTACACACCCACGCAACCCGCTATGACCCTTTCCCTGATACGGTGAATGTTCATACCATCAATGCACAACCTGACACATGGCACACCGTCGATCCGATGCTGATTGATATGGTTGAACTCGGACAAAACTATTACAACCATCCACTAGGGAATCAGGTGTTCAATATCACCTTGGGGAAAGTACTTGATGTTTGGGCCGACTACCGTGATCGCTGTTTAGCGACCCGATTAGATCCGGTCCCTGATTGCGAGGTGCCTAGTCTTGAGACTTTGCAAGACGCCGCTGGTGATATGACTGAACTGAATCCAAGCGCCATCGAACTCGACCGTGAAAACAATCGCTTGCGTATCCCTGAAGGGCTTGGGCTTGACCTCGGCGGCATTGCCAAAGGCTACGGCGCTAGAGAGGTAGGCCGTTACTTGCGAACGACCGATGTATCCCATTTCATGGTCAATGCTGGCGCTTCAAACATTGAGTTTTACGGCGCCCATCCAAGCGGCACCCGTGATTATTGGACGGTCGGTACACGCGATCCCTTTAATCCGCTGAGCACCTATGCCCAACTGAAACTGTACTCCGGTCAAAACTCAGTCACCAGCGGTGACTATGAACGCTTCTTTACTGTTGATGGGGTGAACTATCACCATATTATCGACCCGGCAACGCTGTACCCTTCGATGCATATCCGAGCCACAACCATCGTGGGGCCTGATCCGCTCCTTGCGGATATTTATTCCACGCTTGTCTTCGTGTTGCCCATAGAAGAAGGCATCGCCTTCATCGATGCACTCGATGATTATGAAGCGATTTGGATGCTCGCAGACCGTACGGTCCGTTTCAGTGAAAACTTCGAAGCACAACATCTCAACGAACTGCGCATTGAGAACACGCGAGATGATGCAGCACCGCTGTTGATGAGTTTACTAGGTTTTGCGGTCTTTGTCGGTTTGAGTTTCCTTGTTGTCACTCTCAAAAACCGTGCCCAGAAAACAACTAAAGAAAATCCGGCCCATCCTTGAGGATAGCCGGATTTTTATGTGTAGCTTTGCTGTTCGACAATGGGCTGCAGTGTTTTAAGCAAAACCGCCGCAAGTCGTCCGGTGAAGATGCCAGCTGGGATCGCGATAAGCAACATAAACGGCATATAGGCAATGATGCCAATGGTCTCAAAAAATATGATGGCGACGATAATTTGACCGATAACATGCCCAACTGCACCCATGATGGAAACACTGATGATGGAAAAACCTTTAAGTGCCTTGAAAATAAGCATCAAGAAGAAAGCGAGAATTCCACCGACCAAGCTTGTCCAAAACGGGACACTGAATAGCCCAATCGCCAGTTGACCGACAATCATGATGCGCAACAACAAAAGGACGAAACTGTCTTTCGTCCCATACGTATAAAGCATCAGCATCACGACGACATTCGCCAGACCAATACGGATGCCACCCGCTCCGACAACCGGACCAAGCAAAACGGCGATTGGTTGGGTCAAAGCTTGCATGGTGGTCCGCTCGACAATGTTGAGGACAACACTGACTGCAAGCATTACCGCCATAAAAGTCAATCTTCTTGTTTTCATATCCATCACCTGTGTGTCGCATTCAAGCGACGCGGTCATTCAGTAAACGACGCGTTTAGGAATCAGCGCATCGAGGTCAAAATAGGCAACACCGACTGTACCAGCCCCCGTATGACAACCGATGACCGGTGTGATAGGCGCAGTATAATAGGTGTGATTAGGGAAGGCGTCTTCTATTCTTGACTTCAAATAGTTATAACCTTCCGTGTTATCGCTCGTATTGTATGTCACGACAAAGTTTCGCAGTGACTTCAAATCTTTGATCACGTGGTCAGCCATTTTCTCAAGTGCTTTTCTCTGTGTACGGACTTTTTCATACGGGACGATTTTCCCGCTTTCGTTGACTGCGAGAATCGGCTTGATTTTGAGCAATCCTCCCAAGAACCCTTGGGCATTCGACAATCGACCATTTTTAACAAGTAATCGCAAGTTATCGACCATAAAGTACTGTTTACGGCTCAGTGAAAGTTTATCAAGTGATTCGAGCACGGCTTTGGCCGATGCGCCAGTTTCAAGCATTTTCAACGCCTTAATGGTAAGAAAACCTTCGCTGATGGCTGCGTTCTTTGAATCGAAAACATGAACCTTCAGTTCACCTAAAAAAGCATTTTTAGCCATGAGACACGTCTGGTATGTGCCTGATAAGGCACTGGAGATGGAAACGACAATCGCATCGGTATAGCCTTTCTTCTCAAGGGTTTCATACAAATCGCTCACTTCGCCAAGGGCCGGCATCGATGAGGTCGGGACCACATCGGGATCGTCACGCAATATTTGATAGAACTGTTCAGCATTCATTTGTGTGAAATCATCATATTGTGCATCCTTGAGTAAAATTTTACACCGTAACATATATAAATCTGCATGGGTGAAATCGAGATAATCAAGACAACCTGTACTGATGGCGATGACAGCGGTTTTTTCCATATCAGTCGGACTCTCCTTTTTTGTTAAGCCATTTGTAGAGCAGGCTCAGGGGCCAAAACAAGACCCCGGCAGCTGGAATGACAAACCAAGGACCATAGTCGACAAATGGAAGATAAAAAATGTTAATCAAGGCGAATATACCAATGATCAGTAAACTGGCTAGGGCCGAAAACAGTAAGTCGTTACGATAATGATGTACTGTTTTATGACGTTTGTAGCGGCGTGTTTCTCGTCTGACGGCCGGCATGAAAAAAGCATCGATTTCACCAAACTCAACGATTGTTTTCTGAATCGCCTCGTCTTCGTCCATCCCGTTTTCTTTCAGGTCTTCAACCTTTTCTTTGAGCATTTCAATCATTTTTTGTGCTGCTTCGCCATCCGCTTGTTTCATCTTAGTTTGCTTGAACATGCGATTAACGAATCGTTCAATCGTCTTCATGGCCGCCCTCCAGTAGCTGTGTCATAATGGTTTTAAGCAGTTCCCACTCTTTCAGCTTGGTCTCATAATAGGCCAGACCTAGCGGCGTGATGGTGTAATACCGTCGTTTTCCACCATGTGATTTGGTTCCGACATACGATTGAATCAACCCACGTTTCTCAAGGCGTTGCATGATGGCGTATAAGGTGGCCTCGTTAATCGAAAACGCCTGATTGGTCCGATTGGCAACCGCATTGGCAAGTTCATAACCGTAATGATCTTTTTCAATGATGAGTTTGAGCACCACCAGTTCGAGGTGTCCCCGTATCAAATCCGAGCTGATTCGCACAAAAAAACACCTCCACACGTCGTCTTGGCTGTAGTTTTCATTGTACCAAATTAGTGACGGCGTGTAAAGGTGCTTCTAGCTTTAGTAGTTGCTTTTGAAGTAAGCTGTCAGATTCGCAAGCGATTCAATCAGTATATGGTTGTCTTCAAGGTGCATATCCTCGATGACGGCATCGATCATTTCGTCGTGGAAAGTTTCATGAATTTTGAGCACATCGAGCGCTTTTTCGGTCAAACGGATGAGTACTTTCCGTCGATCACCGGGTGTGCTGTAGCGTTCACAATATCCTTTGGCCACCAAACGATTGACCGACGTTGTCAAGGTCCCGACCGTCACGCGCAACCGGTTGGCGATGTGTGTCATGGTTGGTTCGGAAGTCTTTTGGATTGCTTCAAGTACATGGACTTCGTTCATCGACAGTTTGACACCGCGTTTGCGAAGGTTTTGTTCCTCAATACTCAAAATCTGATTGAAGACCTCAACGAGCAGTTCGTTGATCACTTCCTTCGGCGAAAAATCTTTCACTATGACCCCTCCTGAAACCATGATGTAATGATACTATTTTTTAGGAACCCAGCCAAGGGCGACTGTACCGGGACCAGCATGCGCACCAACGACCGGCGTGAGCGGATAGTCTTTGATTTCGCCAAGGTTCGGCAATCTTTGTAGCAAATCCTGTTTGACTTCTTCGACTTCTTCGGGTGCGTGCGCATGGGCGATGAAAACGATGTTGTTGTCGTTGTGATAATCTTCAACATATGCTTCAACAATCCGTTTGAGTGCTTTGGAACGGGTGCGGATTTTTTCAAGCGGTACAAGTTTACCTTCACGGTTCAACTGTAACATGGGTTTGACTTTGAGCAGGCTGCCCAAGAAACCTTGTGCGCCACTCAACCGACCGTTGCGGACGAGATATTTCAAGGTATCGACAGAAACGAGAACCCCACGGTTTTCACGAATGTGAATCAAGCGATCGATAATTTCTGTACTCGTTTTACCGGCTTTGACCATTTCTGCAGCCTGCAGAACCATATAGGCTTCTGGATAAGAGACAGACAAGGAATCAAACACATTCACTTTGATGCCTTCAATCATGTTGGCTGCCATTTTAGCGCCTTCAAATGTGCCACTCAGTTTCGATGAAATGGTGATGGCGATAATTTCATCATAGCCATCCGCCTTGAGTTGCTCATAGGTCTCAAGGATGACACCGGTTGCTGTTTGTGCTGTAGAAACGTGCAAATCGGGGTTTTCATTCAGACGTTTGTAGAAATCTTCAGCCTGAATGTCGATGAAATCCGTGTATTCTTCGCTGCCAAACAATAAAATAGACCGAATAACACGAATATCATAATCATGTTGCAAGTAATCGATACCGGAGTTGCCGCATACTACCAAACCAATTTTTCCCATGTGAACCTCCATATTATTATTTTGAATATCAAACTATGTTATTCTCAAAATAGCAAGATTTTCGTGTAAAGTCAAGAAAAAAAGCCTCTGAAGCCGAAAACTTCAGAGGCGCGTGTTAACGCGTGGTGGTTTTCAAGTACTCATCCATGTGGTGGGCGGCATCTTTTCCTGCCCCCATGGCAAGGATGACCGTCGCGGCGCCCGTCACCACATCGCCCCCTGCAAAGACGCCGGGTAGGCTGGTCATCTGGAACTCATCGGTGATGATGCCTCCCCAAGGCTGCGTCTGCAGTCCCAGCGTATTATCCTTGATGATCGGGTTCGGCTTTTGACCGATTGCGATAATGATATTATCGATGTCAAACGTTACGAACTCACCGGTTGGCAACGGCCGTTGTCGACCTGAAGAGTCCGGTTCGCCAAGCTTCATTTTCTCGCAGCGCACTTGTTTGACCACGTGATTTTCACCGATAAGCTCAACTGGATTGGTCAACAAGCGCAAGTCGATCCCTTCATCTTCGGCATGATGGATTTCATCAAGCCGTGCCGGTAAACTTTTCCGGTCGCGACGGTATAAAATGAAGACATCTTTGGCGCCGAGTCGCTTAGCAGTGCGCGCAGCATCCATCGCCACGTTCCCACCCCCGACAACCGCAATGGTATCCCCGAGTTTCATCGGTGTTTTACTCAAAGGTTCATTGCGTGCTTTCATCAGGTTGACGCGGGTCAAAAACTCATTGGCATAGTATACACCGTTTAAGTTTTCACCGGCTACACCAAGGGCACTCGGCAGTCCGGCGCCGCTGCCGATGAAGACCGATTGATAGCCATCTTCAAACAACTGCTCGATGGTGATGCTCTTGCCAACGACCACATCCCTTACAAAGGTGACGCCCATTTTTTTGAGGTTATCAATCTCGTTTTTGACGATGTCCTTGGGCAAACGGAAATCAGGGATGCCATAAGAGAGAACCCCACCATACTCATGCAACGCTTCAAAAATGGTTACATCATAGCCTTTGCGGCGCATGCTGGCTGCATTCGCAAGTCCGGCTGGGCCACTTCCGACAACCGCAACCTTGATGCCGTTGTTTTCTTTGACGGGCTTGTCGGCAAGGTTCTTGTCCATGCCGTAGTCGCCGACAAAACGTTCGAGGGCGCCGATGGCGACACTTTCACTTTTAATGTTTAGGATACAAGCGCCTTCACATTGTGACTCTTGCGGGCAAACCCGACCACAGATTGACGGGAGGATGTTGTCTTCGTAAATGGTTTCAAACGCTTCATCAAGCGCATCCTCAAGCAACAGCTTGATGAACTCAGGGATTTTGACCCGAACCGGGCACGCCACGACGCACCGGGGATTTTTACACTGGATGCATCGCGCCGCTTCGGCACGGGCTTCTTCAAGCGAGTAGCCCAGTGCGACTTCAAGAAAGTGATTCCGGCGCTCAATGGCATCTTGATTACGCATCGGTGTTCTGGGTATCTTATTCATCTTTCAACCTCAAAAAACAGTCGTGTTCTTCCTTTTTGTAGTAAGACTGGCGGGCAATCAATTCATCGAAGTCAACCGCTTCACCGGCAAAATCCGGCCCGTCAATGCAGGCGAAAAAGGTTTTACCAGCGATGCTGACGCGACAGTTTCCACACATACCGGTACCATCAATCATAATCGGATTTAGTGATACATCAACACTGCGCTGATGGCTCTTGGCCATTTCAACGACGTATTTCATCATGATCGCAGGACCGATGGCGATGACGTGATCGATGGATGCATCGGTTTCAAGTCTAATTTTCAGTGCATCGGTGACCCGGCCTTCTTGTCCTAAACTACCGTCATCGGTCGTAATATAAACATGATCGCAGATAGCACGGTACTCATCAAGAAGAATGAGATATTCCTGTGAGCGCGCGCCTAAGATAGCATCGACTCGGATGCCTTTTTCCTTGTACGCTTTCAATTGCGGCAATAACGGCGCGCTGCCGACGCCCCCAGCAACACCGATGACATGCTGTTTGTCGCGTATGTGAGCAGCTTTTCCAAGTGGTCCTTGAAAGGTCTCAAGCGTGTCGCCTTCTTGTTTGAATGACAACTGGCGGGTCGTGTACCCCAGCTTTTGATAGATGATGACCACATCGGTCTGATCGTGATCAACAATCGTCAAAGGTACCCGCTCACCATCAGCATCTACCCTGACCATCACAAAATGTCCCGGCTGGGCATTGCGGGCGACAAACGGGGCGCGAACACGCATCCATTCGATGTCGTTTTGCAATATGCGTTTCTCAACTATATCGTACATATTTCACCTCTTCGTCCAAAATAAAAACGCTTTCTTTTTTACGCTCAAACCCATTATAACAAAAAAATCCGTGTTACGAACGGATTTTTTCAAACTATGTGTTCGGCTGTATCGCCCGTCGACAATACGGGCAAACGGTATCGGTCTTGTATACAGGCGCTTCGCAAAAGGGACACGGGCGTTGCTGCTTTCGCGTGGCGATGGCATCTTGCCTGAACAACGTATAGGCCCGCATACTCTGAAAGGTGATCAAACCGATCGCCACAAACGCCAAAGTCGCCACCATTAGCACCGGCCGCCAGGCTTCAAACCACCAAAAAAGTCCGCAGGTGATGATGGCCAAAACGGCGAAAAGACCATAGGCAAGACGATGTAGCCGTTTAGTCGACATAGAGTTCCAAAATCGTTTCACCCGGGTTTTTTGTGTACTTGCGACGCTTGATGCGGCGACTCCGGATTTTGTTTGGGTCTTGCAACATGCGCTTGAGAGCTTGACCTCCTTGATGGCCATGGATCACAATGACAGCTTCGCAATTTTTTGGTGCCGAGGCAATGGCTTTTTCGACAACCTTGATGGCTGCGACTTCCGTGTAGCCGTGCAAGTCGACGGTCAACGTCATGGTTTCACCTCCTCCTTCAAGATGATGTCGAGTGGGGATTTTTGATATGCGCGTCGGCCATGCTGTGCAAGATGGTTTTCGATGACGGTATCGATTCTACTTGGGTGATTTTTCATCCAAGCAAGGGTCTCGTAGGGGATCCCTTGTGTGAAGGGACAACTTTGGATACACGTACCACAGTCGGTCCCACAGCGCGTCCACATCGTATAACATGTTAAGTCATCAAACTTGTAAAAACGACGACCTAAGACATCTCTAGGCTGATGTTTGATTGATTTTGAAGGACAGTTCATCAGACAAAGGGCACAACGCTTGCAAAAATCTTCGAGGCCGAAGTCGATGGGCGCATCCGCAGGCAGTCGCAGGTCGGTCAGTACGGCACCTAGGCGGATGCGATCACCATAACGTGGATGAATCAAATGGTTTGACATGCCAATCTCGCCTAAGCCGGCATCATAGGCAAGTGGGACGAGTGGTGTCTCGTAGTACGCCTCACTTTGAAACACCGTATCGTAGCCGAGCTGTTTGAGATATAAGGCCAGGCGCGCCCCGATGAACGCCATTTTAAGGTACGCGTTTTCCGTTTCAAGCAGTTCTTCGAAGTGTGGCGCCCGGTTGATGAACGTGCGGTCCATCTCAACAGCATAGACCAATGCGGTTGGACGCTTTTTATAAACGAAAGGCTCACCGTCCTTCTCAAGCAGTGTATTCATGGCTTCAGGATGGGTGTAATAGTGGTCTTCCTTCAAGCTAACAATACCCGCGTCACACGCCCCATAATGCTTAGCGATGGCCTTGAGATTTTTTTCAAAACCTTCTGGAACATCGACTTGCGTGCCAAGAGGTTGTTGCCTAAGGCTGTCATGCAAGGCTTGCAGCAAAACATGGTTTTGACGTGTCAAAGGAAAAAACCGGGCTTTGAATGCCTTGTCAACCCGAAGCGCTTGTCTAAAGTCAAGGGGTCGCAAGGCATCGTCCTCAGCCTGATGCTTTGGGTACTCGCGATAATAGCTTTCATACGCTTCCGTCCCTTTTTGCAACGCAAGACGAGAAAAAATGAGATGGCGCGCATCATAACGTCTAGGGGGTGTTTTCATGTAAGACGTCCCAAATCAAGTGCCGCGCTAAAGTCACCCTCAAGCAACGCCTCTAGATGCCCGATGATTTCAGCCACCATCACGGAAAAGGATGTCGTGGTGTGTCCACCTGAATGCGGGGTCATGACAACGTTGTCAAACGTGTGGATCGGGGTGTTTGTAGGGTAAGTCGGCTGTTCATCTTTGGGGTAATTGAACCAAACATCACTCGCATACCCTTGAAGTTTTTTTGAGGCGAGGGCTTCATACAAAGCCGTCTCATCGACAATCTTACCGCGCCCGACGTTGATAAGATAGGCCGCCCCGAGTTTTTCAAAGATCGCCCGATTGAATACCCCTTCAGTTTCAGGCGTGAGGGGTGTGCTGATAATCATGATTTCAGACAGCTCAGCCAACGCATGCAAATCAGGCACTGTTTCAACGCCCTCATAACGTTTGCCGCGGTCGATGACGCATAGCGCCGGGGCATAGGGTTTCAAAAGTGTTGCGATCCATTGGCCGATACGGCCATAACCAAACAAGCCGATGCGACGCTCAAAAAGGCTGTCCCACGGAATGCGGTCGTTCGCTGTTGTACGGCCGCTCCAGTCCCCTTTCGCTAAGCGGTTGTGGTAGGCGACGACTTTGCCGGTAATCGCGTGCAGAAGCTGCAAGGCACGTTCAGCAACAAAGCGACTGTGTCCGGTGACATTGAACAGTTTTAAGTTGTGTTGGCGCATGGTTTCAATCTCTATTTGATCATGCCCTGTGTAAGGAATGATGACGCCTTTTAAGTCAGGGTGGTACATGTCTGCCGTGAAACGTCCACTCAGCAAGTAATCCGCATCCCCCGGTGATTCAACACAGGTAACACGTTGACCAAAGTGCGCTTCTATCGCTGGTTTGTGGATAGGAAACTGGCAATATATCTTCATGGTATCATCCTTGTTTTTGGAATGTGAAACAGCTTTGACCGTCACTGTGCAACAAATGCCAGTGAAATTGCTTAGCAATGTAATCGAAAGCCGCCATCGTGTAAAAAGCCACATGGGTGCTGTCGCGGCGGTACCACCAGTCAAGAAATGCTTGATCGCTCGCAGGGCGCAACCGGGTCATAACAGCAAGGTGCCCCCCGACTTCAAGCAAACGATCAATGGCTTCAAGCGTTGCCATCGGATCGTGAAAGTGCTCGAAAACCTCGGTGGAGACAATCAACGGATAGCGCGTTTTTAGCACCGACGTATCGGGCTGGTAAAAGGGGTCATAGCCCACGCCATCAAAACCAACGCGGCGCAAGCAGTCAAGGAGTACCGGACCCGGTCCAGAGCCGTAATCGAGAACCCGCGTCGGGGCAACAAATGGCTCGATCGCGTGGGTGATGAATCGCTCGAACATGGCAACATACCCCGTATTGTCCGGTGTATTCTCATGATAATCATATTGTGTCTTCTCTTCATCGGGAGAAGGAAAAGCCGTTGCATCCTTCATGGTAAAGCCGCAGCGAAGGCAGACGTGATACGTAACAAATGTCACGCCGCGACGAATTTGACTGTCAAGCAGCGATTGGGTTGCGCCTTGACACACTACGCATTCAGTCATGCTTAAAGGTGCGTCGCTCATGATTCATTTGATCCACGGCAATCAGCAAAAACAAGTATAGCAACGGTCTTTGCTCAGTGAGCACCTCAATTTCATAAGCCTCACCCCATGGCATCGTTGTCTTGCGAATCTCAACAAGTTTCTCCTTGGTGCTGTGCAAAGAAAAAACGCTGTCTTTGACGGTGCCTTCAAAATGGAGACCCACATCGTCAATGTCGATGATATAAAAGGGCTTGCGACGACCGTACGTCCGACGAATTTGGGCGATGGTTTTTTGTTCATCGTTTAACACACTGTATGTGCGATAGGGGCTCATGCTGAATGTTCGCTTGAGCGTATAGAGCGGTTGTGCGTTCATATCGCGCATGGTGAGATTGCGCAACCCGAGAAAATATCGCCCCTTGATTTTGAACAGTTCTCCTTGTTGCGCATCACGAATCTTGAAACTTCGATACTGTGCAAAGTGTTTGGGCTTAATGTAAAACTTCATACGTCACCTCCAGTAAGTGTTATAATACTATTATACACTACGCGCCACCGTTCTTGAAGACTTGTCTAAAGAACGACCGAAAGGATGTCTTTGATGCACAAGGACCGCGTCACCCCCCATCATACTTCGCCCATCAGGCAAGATCAGACGTACATTTTGTACTGGATGCAGGCGGCACAGCGGCTGCATGAAAACTATGCGCTCGAGGCGGCCATGCGTGCGAGTGTGCGCCACAACAAGCCGTTACGGGTTCTTTTTGTGCTCGACCCCACTTTCAAGGAAGCCAATCACCGACATTACAGTTTCATGCTGGAAGGTTTGTCGTCACTGCGTGACAAGCTTCGGGCACTGAACATCGAGTTTTATCTTGATATCGGACCGTTTACCGACACGGTTGTCAAACATCTTTCACGCGCGGTCCTGTTTATTTTTGACAAAGGGTACACACGGGCGCTGCGGGCGGTGCGTTTGGCTGTCGTCGAGGCGGCGATTGCGGAAAACCTACCGACTTATGAAATTGAAACCGAACTGATCGTCCCGATTGAAAAAGCATCACAAAAGTGTGAGTATGCCGCAAGAACTTTGCGGCCTAAACTGCTGAGGCAAGTCGAAACGTATCTTGACGAAGCCGTTCTGACGCCCCCACTACACGCCCCGCTTGCAGAACCCTCCTATGCCGATATGCCCGTTGAAGCGTGGCTGACGCATATCGAAGCGGATACTAGTATCCGCAAGTCACCTTACTTTACAGGGGGTGAAGATATTGCTTTGGCGCGACTTGAGACATTTATCGATGAACTGCTTTGTCATTACGACAAGAGCAATGACCCTTCACTCAACCTAACAAGCCAACTGAGCCCATACTTGCATTTCGGACAGCTTTCGGCCGTACGCGTTTATCAACGGGTGTCCGCAGCACTCGATCGTTGCCCGGTGGCGGTGGAAGGGTTTCTTGAGCAATTGCTTGTTCGGCGTGAACTTGCCTTCAACTTTGTCTACTACTGTAACGGCTATGACCGATTTGACACGATGACAGACCGCTGGGCGTATGAAACCATGCATGCGCATGCGGATGATCACCGACCTATCCTTTACACGAAAGACGATTATCACCGTTACGATACACATGATCCGTATTTCAATGCGGCGATGAAGGAAATGGTGCTGACGGGATACATGCATAACTACATGCGCATGTACTGGGGCAAGAAAATCATCGAATGGAGTCCAGACATGAAAACAGCTTATGAAACCATTCTCGAGCTGAACAATGCGTACTTCATCGACGGACGCGATCCGAACAGCTATGCCGGCGTAGCCTGGTTATTCGGCCGACACGACCGGGCGTGGACTCGACGCGATATCTTCGGGTCGTTAAGATACATGAACGCGGCCGGTTTGAAACGCAAGTTTGACATTGAAGCATATGTTGAACGGATGGAACGCTTACAACCATCAAAAAAGAGCTGATTCAGCTCTTTTTTGATGTTACAAATCGTATTTGGTGTTGATTTCTGCCGGGGTATGTCTCAGCAACATGCCCACGGGCAATACACCGGACAACATGTTGATCGCATAAATGAGCAGAATACCACTTAAGACACTGAAAATCGATACATGGCCAATCTCGAGTGCTTCGGCAGCACGGAGTGCCGAGGCGATGATATAGCTCATGAGTAAGAAGCCAATCAAGCTGCTGAAAGTGGTGATGATGGCACTTTCAATGGCGAATCGTTTGACCAAATCACGCTTCTTCGTCCCAAGTGAACGGTACACACCAATCTCATACATCCTTGAAATCATCGAAGAGCGAATAATGAAATAAAAGCTTAACGCCGATGCAAGGACAGCAAACGCTGAAAAAATCAGTGAGCCACGGGAATTTTCGAGCCGGTTCATTTGATACGCGCCGCGGGCAGTAGGATAAATGTACTCCCCGTCAATCCCTGCATCTGATAGATGCCTAAGCGTCGCGTCGGGATCGGCGCTAAAAAGGAGGCGTTCACGGTCGGGCCCTGAGGTTTGAGCATAGGCAATCCGGTTCAAATCTACGGTTGAGACCATGACGCGGTTGCTCACAAGCGGGGTCTCTTCTTCAAGAAGATGAAACTTGCCAACAATCTTAAGTTTAATGCCGGCAACCGTAATAGTTCCGTCGATGCTAAGCGGATGATTCGCACCGACGATGACCTCAAGCGGATTCTCGATATCACGACCCCCTTCGAGGATGACAACATCCGAACCAAACATTTCCCGGGTCCAGTACGTATCGCTTGTAAAGTATGCAATCAGCGCCGGGTCCATGTGGATGACGGGGGCATCATCACGACTGATACCGACAATGCGCACCTGTCGCGATACATGCTCGTTGATGGGGATGGGAATGCTCATCTGCATAACGGCTTCAGGATGTCGATAATCAAGACCAGCAAGCTCCCAGTTTCGCTTGACTTCACGGTCAATCCACGACAAAGATACAACGACCTCAAGGGGGGACTCCGGTAGCCGTCCATGCGCAAGCGCACGTTCGGTTAAGCCGGCAATGGGCGCAAAGTTCGCCTGCAGTTGCACGTGGTCGACATACTGATAACTCATGAAGACCCGTGGTAAATCGAATCGTACATCGGTGCCGAAGCTAAGACTGGTCGCCTTGATACTCTCATGAGATGTCACGGCAAGAAAGTCGTCATAGCTGTCAAAATCACGGTTGCGCACAATAATGGTTTCCTTCGGCTGTTCAAGAAATACGGCATCATCGATGGTCAAAATGTTGAACAAGTTCGAGATGGCATAGGCGACAACCATGGCCCCAATCGCAAAACCGACATACAGTAACTTTTGACCCTTGCCGGCCTCAAGTAACTTCTCAAGGGTTTGCATCAGGATGGCCTTGGGGTTGATAACCGTCCGTTGCTTAGTTGTTTCAAGCGGCTTGAACAAGGTCGCATCGAGCGACTTAAGTGACGGTTCTTCTGTGGCTTCTTGCAACGTATCACGCGTTGAATCGATGAGGTTGACTTCTGACTTTTCGTCGATCACGACCACTTTTTTGACATCGACAGCACGCAAGTCGAGATACAACGTTTTGTTTTTCATGATGAGACGGGCGTTGAGTGGGGGACTCTGTGCTTCATCGGTGTATAGGTCAACCTGTATATTATCGGTGTCACCCCGGGCGATATGATGGTGCAAATCATGCAAGTAGATGTCGGTTTCCTGCGCAAAGTCAAGTGTGCCGTTTGAATCGTTTGTCCGATCTTCGATGATTCTACCATCTTCAATTTCAATGATTCGATCGGCGAAGTAATTGGCCAGTTTCCGTTCGTGTGTCACCATGATGACCAGTTTGTCTCGTGAAATGGCCTTGATGATGCGCATGATATCGAGTGTGTTGCGGCTATCGAGATTGCCGGTTGGCTCATCAGCTAAGATAATCGCGGGGTTTTTTGCGAGCGCACGGGCGATGGCAACCCGTTGTTGTTGTCCGCCTGAGAGTTGGTTGGCTTTGCGTCGTCGGTAATTGTACATGTTGACGGCACGAAGCACCCCTTCAACGCGTCCTTCAATGGCCTTAGGATCAGACATGCCAAGCATGTTCAAAGTCAAAGCGATGTTTTCATGGACGGTCAGATTGGGCAACAAGTAATAGTTTTGAAATATCATGCCGATCTTTTCATTGCGCAGCCGATCGTGAACACTCGATTTGTACTTGTGTACCACCGTTTCCTCATATTGAATGGCACCTTGATGAAAGCGGTCCATACCGCCGATGACATTGAGCAAGGTCGTTTTTCCTGAACCCGAATCACCAAGAAGCACGACAAGACCCTGTGCACCAAAGTCAACGGACATGTCATTGAGTACGTGGAGTGCATTCTTTTTGTTTTTATTGTAGTACTTATGAAGATGCTCGACTTTAATCATAGCCACCACCTACTCCGTTCTCAGCGCCGTGATGACGCTGTCCTTGAATATTTTCCGGTTGAAGCGCAAGCCAAGCAAGAATGCCAACCCCATCAGGAGCCCAGCCGCAAACAGATAGTTGCCCAAAGTATAATAGCGCAAGTAGTTTGGAATGGGGGTCTCCACGACCGCGTTTACGGCCCATAAAACATACATGATAACAAAAGCTGTCAGGAAAACACCGATGAGTTCTAAAATGGTGATTTGATTTAAGTCTTTTTGCGTAGCACCGATTGAACGATAGATGACATAGTCACGTTTTCGAGCCCGCATGATATTGCGTAGGGCAAGATAGGTGAGGAAATACATGACCGTCAGCTGGAAAAAGACAGCGATGAAACTTGCAAGACGTTCAAAAATGGTGAAGAGATACATTTCCATGGGTTGATACTCGGCTGGATAGATCGTGTGATACGTTGATTGATCAAGAGCGGCCATGACACGGCTCGCATCAAAACTATCTTCAACGACGAGGGTCACTTGTGAGGAATCAAGATGAAACAGCGTCGCGAAGAGATCCGGATGCATCACGACGGCCGGCATACCAAACTGCCCTTGAGAGAAGATGGTGTCGATATGGACCGTTGTTAAATGTTCCTCGGAAATAAGTGGATGCAAGATGGAAAGCGCATACGACTGTTCAAGAAACGCGGCTTCGGTTAGACTCGGGGTGTTGAAGTACTCCGGACTGATGAGCAGCGAAAAAGTTCGTTGGCCGATATGCACCGTGTTCTCTTCAAGCGTTTCATCGAGCCGAATGCTGATATAAGGAATTTCCGCTGTCTTGTCAGCGGTCGCAAACAAGAGCGAGACGTGTTGTTCGATGGCTTTATATTGCAACAGAGGGTGCTCGAGCGCTTCACGGTGCAAGTAAATGTAATTATGATAGCGGGCAGCGTGAATCCCGACGACCGTAAAGGTCTGCACCATGCCACTTGGTTGGTTCGCTTCTTGCGGGTCGCGATAGTACCGATCCGAATCAAATGTGAGCCGGACAGTCTCGCCGATTGGAATGGCCGCTTCACGGGGCATGACAATTTCTGCGGCGGATTCGGGTACACGCCCCTCACGCAAATCACCCCGCGTCAAACTAGCCGATGGCAGGACATAATAGGCACTCCACGTGTCTTCAAGACCTAACCGCAGTTCGAGCACTGGGTCAAAGGCAATGACTTCACGTACTCTGGCATAAGATTGAAATTCAGCAAGCTCCTCAGGCGTAAACGGTGCCTGATCGCGTCTGAGCACAATCAGTCGGCTCGGGTCGTTGTTGTTGAAAAAGGGATTCCATGAGCCAATATCAAAGGCGCTAGACGCTTCGATATAGGAACCATAAGTGAACGAAAAGACCGCGACAATGAAAAGACTGATCGCCAAAGTAAGCAACAGTCTTTTCGGCATGGCCAATAGATTTCTCGTAGCCATGGCAAGTTTTTCTAACCAGTGCATCCCTTGATGAAGCGGTTTAGGCTGGGTCGGGGCGCTGTCTGTCTGAACAAGCGTCTTGTCTTCGACCACTTCACCGTCAAAAAGGCGAATCCGCCGAGTGGCTTCGTCTTGAACTTCCTCATAATTGTGCGTCACCATGACAACCAGTTTCTCACGACTGATTTCTTTCAAGAGCTTGATGATGTTTTGACCGGCTTTTTTGTCTAAGTTACCCGTCGGTTCATCTGCGACAATAATCGGGGCGTCTTTAGCAAGGGCTCGCGCAATGGCGACACGTTGCTTTTGTCCACCTGAAAGCGTACTCGATTTCTGCTTGAGCTGTTCTTTTAAACCCACACGCTCAATCAACTCGATGGCGCGCATCTTGCGGGACGATTTCGGATACCCTTGAATTGTCAAGGCCGCCATGACATTTTGATAGACCGTGTAGGAGTCGATGATGTTGTAGTTTTGGAAAATGAAACCGATATATTGACTGCGGTAGTTTTCCCAGTCTTCCTTGCCATAGTAGCTGGTTTCTTCACCATTGACAGAGAGTTCACCCTCTTCGTAGGTATCTAGACCACTGATGACGTTGAGTAAAGTGCTTTTACCCGACCCTGATTCGCCGGTAATTACGACAAACTCACCACTGTTCAGTGTCAGGCTGACACGCCTGAGTGCCTGAACGACGGTCTCCTCACTGCGATAATACTTCGATACGTGCTGAAGCTTGAGCATCGTGGCCACCTTCTTCTTGTGAATCATGTATTCGGCATGATCCGCGCTTTAGATTGATTTGACAAATATATCCGGGTTGCTTGCATCAAGTGGTTCGAATCCCATCTTGCAAAGATAACTGTGATGAACCGGGCAAAGACTGCTAGTACGCAACTGTGTATACCCCATTTTCTTAAACATCGGTATGGTCTTCTTGTACACGTGCACACCGGTCTTGAGATCACGATACGCCGGAGTAGCAAAATCAAGTTGCACATCCAATGTGGACGCCTCAGCCGCCGCGACGACAAACAGACCGGCTGGGACCATGTTGCGAAGCACAAAGAAAGCATGGCTGCTTTGTTTAAGCTGCGTGGCGTCAAATGATGATATCTTCGCGATATCTTCGCGATAATAATGGATGAAAGCGGCCGCATAACGGTCGTCGCTTTCAACAGGCAAGACATCGAAATAATCCCGTGCAGTGTACATTCTACGCAGGTGAAGCACGTTGATGCCAACAATCAAGCCGTTCATAAGTAGCACAGGATACGCCCCAATCGCATACCCATAATATGTAAACAGCAGCGCACCGACCAAATTGATGATGCGCAGTCTGCGTAGTGAACGCATGAACATCGAAATCAAGATGATCAGCGACGCGGCATAGCCAATCCATTCCTGCCATTGTTCCATCGAGTCACCTCCTGTCTCGTCTGTGCTTGATTATATCATGATTCACAAAGAGATGCCATGAAAAAGGCCACCGAAGCAGCCTATTTATCCGTGGTCATCTTATGGGTCTTGACCCCACGTTCACGTAAAGCTTTCACCGCGAAACTCGCTACGTCAAAGGCAAACTTGCCTGGCCCGAATCCTGCATCGAACCCGAGCTCCTTAGCGAGTGCATGGCTGATTCGTGGGCCCCCGATGATGACTAGGAATCGGTCGCGAAGACCTTCAGCCTCAAGCAGTTCGACGAAGGCTGTCAAATTGCGAATGTGCATGTCTTTTTGGGTCACAGTTTGCGATATCAGGATAACATCGGCACCCACTTCGAGTGCTTTGTCAAGCAAGACTTCATTGTCGACCTGACTGCCGAGATTGATGGCTTTAATGCCTGCATACCGTTCTAATCCATAATGTCCGGCAATGCCTTTCATGTTCATAATCGCGTCGATGCCGACCGTATGGGCATCGGTGCCTGTTGAAGCCCCGATGAAAACTAGTGGTTCAACAAACGTATCGCGAATGTATGTTTCAATGTCGGTCTTGTTCATCGCGGTCTCACCGTGGTCGATGACTTCAAGCGCCTCTAAGTCTATGGTCTGTGTGAGTGTGCCATAAACGATATAAAAACTGTATCCTTTGCCAAGCGGACGTTGTTCCGCTACCACGACATCAACAAGATGCATCGCATGCGCAATGGCTTTTGCGGCCGCTTCACCTTTTGCGTCGCATGGGACGGGTAAAGAAAAACTGACCTGGACTTTGCCATCATGCAATGTATCACCATAAGGGCGAACTTGTTTTTTATTGCTCATCCGGTCTATCCTCCTTCAAAGCCGTGCACATCGTGTCAAGAACTGGGTTCGCATATAGGGCATCCTTTTGGAACACACCTTCTAATCCCTTACCCTGTGTCCGGCCGCGACCAATCCCCGCGAACCGGCCTTTCTCAAGCGTCGCTAACAAGCCTTCCTGCTCAATCACCTCAAGCAATGCGGTGGCTTCATTCAATACCGTCTGAGCACGCTGTTCAACCAACCCGCCTGGCTTAATTTCGAAAGCGTCGCCAAACGATGCCATCGCCCGCGCGACATAGGCGGCATTATCTAAAGCCAGTGCCCGGTCGCTCATGAAAGGGGTGTGGATGGCTTCGGTCATCATCCCTAGCAGATGGATGTCTTGGTGTGTCATCACGGTAACCATATTAAAGAGCGCATTTTGAACTGTCCCCATGAAAATATCCCCTTTCATGTGCTTTGTCGGCGGCATGTACTTCAGGGGGGCATCGGGAAACAGTTGCCTAGAGAGTTGCGCCTGCGCAACTTCAAGCAAGAAACTGTCCGGGTGCGCCGGATCGATTTCAAAAGCATGACCCAGACCCATTAAACGACTGGGCATGCCGGCCTTGAGGGCGAAGTGTTCATTGATGAACTGTGAGGCGATGACTGTGTGGGCGTGCTCATACGCATCCGCCGTTGTCAAATAATTGTCTTCACCAGTATTGATGATGATATCGGCGTAAGCACTCAAAACGCGGGAAAAGTACTGATCAATCAAGGTCCGTTGCATGTTGATGTCACGGAAAATGATACCATAGAGCGAGTCATTCAACATCATGTCGAGCCGCTCAAGTGCACCCAGTGCAGCGATTTCGGGCATGCATAGCCCTGAGGCATAGTTGACGAGCTGGATGTATCGACCGTGTCGTGTTCCGGCCTCATCAAGTGCAGCGCGCATCAAACGAAAGTTTTCTCGCGTGGCGGTCGTGCCACCGAATCCTTCCCGGGTTGCACCGTGTGGGACATAATCTAACAATGACTGACCCGTGGTGCGAATGACGGCAACGATATCCGCCCCATTGTCAACGGCGGACAAGGCTTGCTCGATATCCTCATAAATATCACCAGTTGCAACGATTACGTACTTGTCGGGTAAAGGCTTATCATGGGGGTTGATACGATGGTGTCGTCGATAAGCACTTTGCTTGTCGATGGCAGCGCGCACACGCGCAAAGGCTTCAAGCAAGCGTGTCATATCCGGGGCGCTTTGTGTCATGCATGTAGACAAATCGAGCGTGCCAGCATCGACCGCTTCCGCAATTGCCTGCGGTGTGAGGCGGGTGGTGTTCATGGCGTGTGCCATCGCAAAGGCTGCGCCTTTTTCTAGCACCCCGGATGCTTTGAGGTGGTCGATGACAACGTTGGGATAGGGCACATCAAAACGGTTGACGCCATCGATTCCTAGCAATCGCAAAACGGTTCGCTCAACCGCTACCGTTGAATACTGTTCTAGGTGATGATGGACATCCTCAGCAATCTTTCTTGCGGCGGCGCGACAACGATTGATTTGTCGGCTGTCTAAGTTGAGATACATGGTGTCACGTCCTTTCAAGCACGTTATAAACAGGGGTCTTCAGTGCCGTCACCGCAGCCGTGTAAAAGTGCGCAGCCTCATAGTGATGGCCCGTCGGACTCCAAGGATTGAGGGTGATGGCCAGCAATGGGCAACGGCGTGTGACATAAGCGGATACGCCCAAATGATCAAAGACGGCGAACTCTTGCAAAGACAGCGTATATTTGGTTGCATCCTCAGCCACAATGTTAAACCCGCCGAGACGGTGATCCCGCAAAAAAGACGTCAACCGTGAGGTGATAGCACCGCGCACATATAGCGTACCCCCGCGTATTAAGCGGTCCTTGATGGTTGTCAGGACTCGATAGTCTTTTTTCAACCAAACAAGGTCGCCCTCTGCATCGTGATAGGCAAGACGCATCTCAGCAGGCCAGCGTGGTAGGTCCGAAAACGTCGGCAACGCAAACAAACGTTCGACATGGGCCGGCTTCTTGATGGTTTCCGCCATGTCAGGTGAAACCGCGGCACCGGTCGCAAGCACCATGCCCGACATGGATTTGATGCCGGCAAATGTCCGCCGCTCAAGCGCCCCGTCAATGAGCACGTGGGGGTGATACGCTTGTAGGTGTTCGATCACGCTCTGCAAATCACGGTTGGTCGTTGGACCGGCCACACACACCGTACCCGCTCGCCTGACACGGACGATACATACCGGCCCAAGCGCCGTTTGAAACGGTGTTTCTTCAAGCACTGTCACGGTGGCTGTCGCTGCGGACAAGGTGCTGCGTGCGGTGGCGATGACCATCCCAGCAACCGTGTCGATGGCCGGTTTGGGCAAGCCCGTCAATTGGTCGATACTTTCTCCGTCAAGGCCGATACTCGTCAAAGCGACCTGTCCAGAAAAAAGCTGGATGACATGATTCAGCGTGGTCGTCTTGCCTGTATTTTTGGCCATGCCGGCAAAACCGATGACCGGGTAGGCCTCAAGACTCGTTTTCACGACGTAACCGTTCATTACGGTTCAAATGGGCAGGCTCAAGGGCGACCCGCGCACCTTGCAACAGACCGCTGACACCTTCTGTAATCGTATCCTGACAGTCCGCACATTGACAATCCGATGCATAATGTTTCGGTTCGCTGTATGTGCTGATCACACCTTCGTAGTTGCGAAGCACCACTTTGCCAGGCGCTTGTGAAATCACATATTGTGGCATGACAGGAATCTTGCCACCTCCACCTGGTGCATCCACGACAAAAGTTGGCACAGCGAAGCCACTGACATGGCCACGAAGACCTTCGATGATCTCGATGCCTTTGGAAATCGTGGTGCGGAAGTGTTCGATTCCGGTTGAAAGGTCGCATTGGTATAGATAATAGGGTCGCACACGATGGGCGACGAGATTTCTGATGAGGCGTCGCATGATGTGCACACAGTCATTGACACCGCGCAAGAGAACCGACTGATTGCCAAGCGGTATCCCGGCATCGGCGAGCAAGGCAAGCGCTTTGGCGGATTCAGGCGTCATTTCATCTGGATGGTTGAAATGCGTGTTGACCCAAATCGGATGATACCGTTTCAACATGTCGACGAGTTCGGGTGTGATGCGTTGCGGCATCACCACAGGTGTGCGGGACCCAAGACGTATCACTTCGACATGTTCAATGGCCCGTAAGCGCCGGATGATCCATTCAAGACGTTGATCGCTCACCAGTAACGCATCGCCGCCGCTGAGCAAAACATCCTTGATGGCTGGGGTAGCGGCGATATACTCAAGCGCCGCTTCAAGACGGTCTTCGGACATGTTGGCATCTTTCATGCCGGCGAAACGACGCCGGGTACAATGACGACAGTACATGCTGCACATGTCCGTAATCAAGAAGAGTACCCGGTCGGGGTAGCGATGGGTCAAGCCCGGTACGGGTGAGTCATGATCTTCGGCCAGCGGGTCATGCAAATCATGTTGTCCGACGGTCAGTTCGTTGCCAAGGGGAACGGCTTGAAGTCGAATGGGACACTGCACATCATCGGGATTGATCAACGTGAGGTAATACGGTGTGATCGCCATGCGAAAACGACCGAGCACCTCGCCAATCAAAGCTTCCTCCCGTTCACTTAAAGTCAAGTATGACTTGAGCGCATCAACCGATGTGATGCGATGGCGCGTCTGCCAATGCCAATCATTCCACTCGGCATCGCTCACATCAGGAAAATAACGCTGGCGCCGCGCAAGATGGGTCGTATTCTGATGTCGTTTCATGGACCGAACCTCCTCATGATTTCGTGTAACGCGCCTTGAAAATGTCGAGCAACTTCGGGGTGGTGCGCACCAAGTCAAGGGTGAAGTCGGCATGCCCTTTAGCATAGCCGTTGCCGATGATCATGGTGATGTCTTTCCCGATACCCTCAGCACCCAGTGCTGCTTTTTGAAAGCTTGTGGCCATGCTGAAGAAATAGACAGTACCGCCGTCTTTTGTAACCATCATTGAAGTCATTTCCGTGTCGCCGACGTTGACTACGTTAACACTCAAGTCAACCATGGCACCTGCCGTCGCCTCCCTAACAGCTTCATAGACAGTGAGCGCGTCTTGTGCATCGGCGAGGATGATGGTGTCACACCAGCAAAGCGACTCAAGTAACGTCTTTTGTGCTGGTTCATTCACCAGTCCAATCACTTTTCCGGTTGCACCGACCGACCGCCGTGCCTGCGCTAAACAAAGCAAGCCACTCTTTCCAGCGGCACCTAGTACAAAGACCGTATCGCCCTCTTTGGCGAGCCGGGCCATCTGTGGGGGTGCACCGGCCACATCAAGTGCTGAAAGAACCAAGGTCTCATCGAGGTCTTCAGGGAGGACCGCATAGATGCCCGAATCAAACAAGACAGCGGTGCCCTTGATGTGTACTTGATCTTGCGCAGCGACTATCGCGGTGATCTCTTCGATCACAAGCGGCGTCAACGTCAAAGAGACTAAGGTTGCAATCGGTGTGCCTGGTTGAAGGGTTGGGTCGTGAAAATCCGGACCGACTTCACGTACGCTCCCCATGAGCATCCCGCCACTTCCAGTCACCGGGTTTTGCATCTTTCCGCGCGTGTTGACGATATCTTTAATCATGGTAGCCATGGCGATTTCATCATGATTACACACAGTCTTGATTTGCTGAAATGACGCGGAGTCGATATTGAGGACCTTGACATCGATCAGACACTCGTTGTCGCCGCAAACTGGTGTATTGTCAAGGCTGTCGGCCGCTTGAGGTAGCGCACCTTTAGGCGCTTTTACCCGGTGGCTGCCGTACTTACAGGATGTTTTCATGGTCAAACGCCTCCATACCGAGTATATGCCGAGCTTCCGCTGCTGTTGCAAGGGGGCGGTGATACTGACGTGCCAGTGCGGCAACCTTCTCTACAAGTACACGATTGCCCTTGGCCAAAATACCCTTTTCAAGATAGATGTTGTCTTCTAGACCGACACGGACATGCCCACCATACTGGATGGCAAGCTCGGCAAGGGGAAACTCGTAGCGACCGATTCCCACCACACTGAAGGTTGCATCTTTCGGTATGCTCTCACGCATGAAGTGAAAATCGCGGGCTTCACCTTGCATGCCACACGGGGTTCCCAAGACGAAGCTGAAATGAAGCGGTGCCTGAACATACCCCTTCTTAAATAGACGTAAAACCGTATCAATATGACCTTTTTCAAAACATTCAAGTTCTGGGAAAATACGCCGTTCAGCCATCAGTTTTGCGGCACGGATGATGTCATTTTCGGTATTGATGAATAGGTCATCGCCGCCGAAGTTCAACGTACCGCAATCAAGCGTCGCCATCTCAAGTGGCAGCGCGCACACGGCGAGCCGCGCGTCCATCGTCATGCCCACAGCCCCACCGGTTGAGGGCTGGATGATGACGTCCCCACACGTGGCACGAATGGCACGGATGATGGTTTCGTAACGATGTTTTGACTGGGTTGGCGTCCCATCATCCTCACGCGCATGCACATGTAAGATACTCGCCCCAGCTTCAACGGCTTCACGCGCTTCCCGAACCATTTCGGCAACGGTATAGGGCACATAAGGATTGTGGTTTTTCATCACTTCGGCACCACTGATAGCACACGTTACAATCAACTTATTCATGCGCCACCCTCTGCTTCTCAAGTGGCACGATGCACGTACCGCTTGCCGTGGTTGTCACGATTTTTTCAGGCAGTACTTCCGCTGCGCTCGCACTCAAATCCGTTCTCGACTGAATGATTTTTTTACAGGAGAATGTCATGGTCCGAGCGGTGCGGCCGACCTTTGTGATGGTCCCGGTGACTTCAATGAAATCACCGGCATAAAGCGGCGCGAGAAAATCGACACTGTCATAGGCCCGAAATAGCCCTTCATCGCCATCGTGGCGGATTAAAAGTTCCGTAGCGACATCACCAAATAGGGCCAGCACGCGCGCACCGTCGACAAGCTGTCCGCCATAATGGGCGTCTTGTTGTGATAAGCGTAAGGTATGGGTCACTGTAAGCATAATTCATCCCTCCATCATCGTATACGTTCCGACATGTAGTGGTGCCTCCGTTAAGGCTCGCACGGTGTCAAGCGTCGTATCGGGGTGCAGTTCAAGCAGGTGTAAGCCGTCTTCACGCACTTCAAGGACCGCCAGTTCGGTCACAATCAGGTTGACTTGGCGGTAAGCCGTCAGCGGTAGCGCGCAGCGTGTTTTGATTTTGGGTTTCCCTTGGTTGGTATGGGTCGTTGCCACGATGACTTTACGGGCCCCCACCACAAGATCCATCGCGCCGCCCATGCCCGGCACGCGTTTGCCCGGTACGATCCACGAAGCCAAAGAGCCCTCCGCATCCACTTCAAGGGCGCCAAGAACGGTCACATCGACGTGGCCACCACGGATAATGCCAAACGATGTGACGGAATCAAAATACATGCCGCCTGCTTGCAGCGTCACGGGTTGACCGCCTGCATTCGTCAAGTCCGGATCTGCATCTTTAGGGTCTGGACTCGGTCCTAGGCCAATCAAACCATTTTCACTTTGCAAGTGGACGGTAATGGCCGGGTCGATATGGTTGGCGACCCATGTCGGCAATCCGATGCCGAGATTGACAAGGTCACCGTCATGCAGTTCACGCGCAATGCGCTTAGCGATGATTGTTTTAGCGTCCATCAGATACCTCCGTCAAGATATAGTCCACCAGAACATGGGGCGTTATGACGGTTTCAGGATCCATCGCTTGACTGCGGCATGTCGCTTCGACAAATACCAAATTGGCCGCAGTCGCCATGACCGGGTTGAAGTTCCGGGCCGTCTTGGCATAATTCAAGTTGCCGTATTGATCGGCCTCGCGGGCTTTGATAAGTGCGATATCCGCACCAATCGGCCGTTCAAGGATATAGGGTTTGCCGTCGACCTCAAGCCGGGACTTGCCCGCTTCCGCTGGTGTATGCAAGCCTGTCGGCGTCAAAATCCCCCCTAACCCTGCCCCTTTTGCACGGATTTGTTCTGCTAAGGTCCCTTGCGGCACAAGCGTGACCGCGAGTGTTTCTGCACCCATCATCGATCCCGCGATGGGGTTAAGTCCGATGTGAGAGGCAATCAGCGTGCTGACACGGCCGGCCGCAATCAGCTTGCCTACACCCGCTTCAGGATAGCCGGCATCATTACAAATGACGGTGAGGTTTTTGACACCACTTTCAAGCATCCAGTCGATTAACCTCTCCGGTGTTCCACACGTCATGAAACCACCGACCATCACCGACATGCCATCAAACAGGTGCGCATGAAAGGTTTGCTTGTCGAGCTTTTTGTGGGCCTTCATGGTGCCAACCGCCGGGGTGGCATCAAGATGGCTTCACCTGTGAGAACGCACGCACCGTCTGCATCGTAGACTTCAGTCAAAAACGTTACACGGTTGCGTTCTCGGTTAAGTTCGGTGACGCGGACGACCACTTCAAGTGCGGTGTCGGGGTAGACGGGTTTGCGAAACTTCAAGGTTTGACTACAATAAATCGTACCTTCTCCAGGATACTCCAGTCCGAAAATGCGACTGAACAACGCACCGACAAGCATGCCGTGAACAATCGGCTTGCCAAATGGCGTTTGTGCGGCATAGGCAGGGTCGAAATGGGCTGGATTCATATCCTCAGTAACGCGTCCAAACATGAGAACATCCTCGGTTGTGATGGTGCGTGTGTACCGACGCTCATCACCGTGTTGCATCGTCTCAATCATACGGGCCTCCTCTTTGTAGGAAAAATAAAAAGAGCTGACATTGGTCACAGCTCTCCATGAAACATGGCAATGCGATGGGTGTCTCCCAAAGCACCAAGTCCGACATCCGTGGGCGGTGTCGAGCTTTCGGCGATGGCTTCCTTCCCGCACAACCAGATGCCCCACATCCGAGTTTGTCATGCGGTACCAAGGCATCGCGCCTCTGTACGTTTCCACACCCATTATACTTGTTTGATGTAAGCGTTGTCAATCATTTTCGTCGTCAGGTTTCTCGCAGTGGGAGATGACGATGCCTTGCCGAATCTTGACACCGTATTGCCTGTTGTCGTGTTGGCTGAAATGAAGCAGTCATCGTATGGCCGAAATGGTCTTTCTGGTGTATAATAGCATACATGGAGGTGACCCCCGATGGTTTTGTTGTGGATCGATCAAGCGAAGAAACTCATCAAGAAACCTTTCTATGTTGTGTCTTTATCGCTCATTCTTTTTTTGGTCATCTTCAGTTTCACGTTGATACGAACACTTGTCGACCGACTTGAGGCGCCGGTTTCGGATTATTATGCGACGCAAAATGTCGAAGACTTCAGCATTGTCCTCGGACAAATCGATTTCTCGTTGCTTACCGCTGAACAACGCGCGCGTGTCTGTGCCATCTATCCCATCGCCTTGTGTGCGAGTCTGAATGAACGCGATCCGCGTGATGTCGCGCGATTGACTGAAACAATCCAACGTTCGATTCATCAGTATCCCGAAGTCTATGATGTTGTGTTCGGCCCTTTAATCGCGCAACTGAGTACCGATTATGATCTCGCGTTTGAGAAATCTGTCGGGGCCAATGTTGAAGCAGACGGTAGCATCTATCGCTTCATTTCCATCAACACAGAGATTAACCGCCCGTTGATCACAGATGGCCGGTTGCCAGAGGGCCCTAATGAGGCGGCCATTTATGCGGCCTATGCCAAGGCGAACCATCTCGAAATCGGTGACGAGCTCAACGTGCGTAACCAAACATTGACCATTACCGGGTTCTTTTTTTCTCCCGAACACACCAGTCCGATGATTCGTGCGAACGAACTTAACTTCGATCCGAAAACCCAGACACTCGTCCTTGTCGAGGAAGCGGTCATCTACGCTTTCCGTGTTCCATTTACCGTTAAGTATGTCGGTCGAGGTGACTTCACGACGCTCTATGACAGGTTTGACGTGGCTGACATTCTCACGGCTGATTTACGTGCTTTTGGCAAAAACATGCAAATGGTTCAAGCTGTCGTACCGGCCGCCTTCAACTTACGCATCACCGCCATCACGACCGAGACCCAAACCGCCGCCGCATTCGCCTCGGTCTTTCTCGGGGTCTTCTCGGTTTTTTCCGTGACGGTTCTCATGGTCTTTGTCAAGCGACATCTCGACCAACAGACCCGCGACATGTCGATCCTGAACGCACAAGGCTATACAGTTCATGAACGGGCGCTTGCACTGACCCTCATCGGCTTCTTGCTTGCCTTGATAGCCGTGTCGGCCTTCGGGTTAGGGTTGTGGTTTGCAAATCGTTTGTTTCTCTCGTATGCCGTCCGCTATCAACTACCACAGTCTCATTTTTTCATCCCAGTCGACGTGCGCCGCTACGCCGGCATTTTACCGTTGGTGCTACTACCGATGATGACTTACATGTATGCACGTATGCTCTTTCGAAGCAGCCATAAGCAGCTGTCGCGTTTCAAGATTCACGTGCAGCTGCTCACGCGCCATGCCATGCAAGGCGTACTCTTTTTACTTGTTTCAGTGTTGCTTGTCTTCGGATTGAGCAGCCGTGCCATTATCGATGATTTCAAAGCGACGACAATGCAAGGCAACCACTATGAAAATGTCGTCTTCCTCAGTCGTTTCACGACCCAAAAGCGCAGTGGCGCCGAGCCATTCTCTTCAGGGATTGTCACCGTCACTGCCCACCGTGGCACCAACTTGAGCACGTCCC
Organism: Acholeplasmatales bacterium; assembly: GCA_007694145.1. Classification (GTDB taxonomy): domain Bacteria; phylum Bacillota_I; class Bacilli_A; order Izemoplasmatales; family Izemoplasmataceae; genus SKGI01. The sequence goes on from RECF01000056.1 coordinate 38,638, forward strand.
TTCGCATTCAAGGTTATGGGCTTGATGAATCCATCACACTAAAGCGGTTAATCGATGATACGGCTGAAAGCAATGCCCTTTTAAAAGAGGGGGCCATCATCACCCGCCAAGCGGCTGCATTGCATGGTTTTTCTGTTGGCGATACGTTGACGTTACGGGTTGGACCGCGCACCCATCAAACGGTCATTGTCGGTCTTAATGACAATTTGATTGAAGCGGCCGTTTTCCTGGACCAGGCGACATTCAACCGACTGTACGGATTGTCCAATCAATACTTCAATGCCTATTACACCTTGCAGGAAAATGTCCGCGACAGCGATGCCTTCCGTATTTTGAATTATCGCGCGATCGCTGAAGAAATTGATGTATTATTCAACTTGTCCGCCACCATCGCCACCGTGATGATGACCCTAGCAATCGGTTTGTCCTTGTTGTTGTTTGTCTTCATGATGCAACAGGCGCTTGATGCACAAAAACAAGTCTTTTTGACGTTGCGAGCCCTTGGCTACACCGCGGCGGAAACATATCGCATCTTCTTCTTGAAAAGCCTTCTCACCCTTGGTGTCGCTTTTGCGGCTGCCATTTGGTTCAGTGCACAACTGCAACGCGTGGTGCTTAGCCTCTTGCAAGACACACTTGGATTTGTGTTCATCATTGAAGCACGTCCGCTCTCGACTGTTTTGGCTGGTGTGATTGTCTTTGCACTCGTCTTGCTCACTACGTTGTTCATTCACCGGCGTGTTCTCCGCATCCCTTTAGCGGACGTGTTGAAACTGGCCCATTAAAAAAGTCAGGGTTCTACGTCGCCCTGACTTTTTTAGTTCAAAGATAGTTGAAGCCCCACGTATCGTGGTCAAACCAGATGAAGGCATCCTTGTTGCCAAATGTGTAATCCGCTTTGGTGAACGCCAGACCATGGATGATCTCGCCGTCATGACCGGCAGCACGTGCTCCGTAAACAATTTGCGCGCTTGGGCGATGCATATAAGGCACATACACCACGCCACCTACTGTCATCGCTTCTCTAGGTGAGAGCGGTTCGTAGTCTTGCGTTACAAAACGGGCACTGAACGTGCGATAACGACCGGCTTCAATCAGTTTCCGTGTTCTTAACAGTGCTGCCTCAAGATGCATCGTTTACCTCAAGTAGACGCACGATGTCCGTTTCAAAATCAAGGGGGTCCTTGCGCGATGGATAGCGTGCAACCACTGTGCCATCCGAAGCCACCAAGAACTTTTCAAAATTCCATTTAATGGCTTTCCCTTTTCGCGTGGGCGCTTCAGCGACGAGATGTTTATACAAAGGGTGTTGGTTTTTCCCCTTGACATCCGTCTTCTTGAAAATGGGGAAGGTGACCCCATAATGCATGGTGCAATGTTCCATGATATCTTTTTCAGAACCCGGTTCTTGATTAAGAAATTGATTGCACGGAAAACCCATAATAACAAGACCACGGTCTTGGTACTTCTCATGCAAAACTTGCAAAGATGCAAACTGCTTGCTGAATCCACACTTGCTCGCAGTATTCACAATCAAAAGGGTTTTACCACGGTATGTTTCAAGCCGTGTTTTCTTACCGATAATCGGTTCTACTTCAATATCGTAAATAAACATGTGTTTCCCTCCTCCACATCATGTTATAATTATAGCATGAAGCACGTTTTTTGGTGCATTAACACAATAATATCAGTTAGGTGATGCGTATGAACGACCTGAAATCCGCCTTGATCAAGTCAGCTTACAAGGCCTTCTCAACCACCGACTTCAAAAAAGTCTCCACCAACGACATTGTTCAAGATGCCAAAGTTTCCAAGGGTTTACTTTTTCATTACTTCAAAAACAAAGAGTCGTTGTATCTATCCTTGTACGAGATGGCCTGGCAGGTCGTCTATACGGAAGTGACCACCGATTTTCCGCGGGACAGTCAGGACCTCTTCCTGCGACTCAAGGAAATGATTATCCGCAAGACCTCAAGCTTACAGCGGCATCCAACGCTCGCTAACTTCATGAAGCGGGTGCACGCTTGTCAAGTTCCATTCATCCAGCAGGAACGGCAGCGCATTTATTATAACGTGAATGTCGATATTTATAAAAGCGTTTATGAAGATTATGATGTGAGCAAGTTCCCCCATCCCGAACATCATGATGAGATTTCTAAGGTGGTCACCTGGACTTTGAACCGGATTGCCTCGGACTGGGAAAAAAACCATGCAAACAGCACACCGGAAGATGCGCTTAAAATCTTGCAAGCCGAGTTGACGCATTATATCGATTTTTTCAAACACTACTTCTATTAAAGAAAACCGTTCATCAACGACCACATATCGTGGGGTGATGAACGGTTTTTACATAATGAATGCCTTTTGCAAGACCGCAAACAAGGTGATTAGCCACAAGTAAATCAATGCGGAAAAAACGATGATGACCGAAAGCGTTGTGATGAGAACATACCTATTCTTTGCAATCTTCCGTCTGATTCGGTATGCCATAAGTAGTTGTACATTGAGGCTGAAATACCAAAGCAATGCGACGATGTTAGGGACGATGAACAAAGCCCCAATGACGGCTGACAGACGATTGAGTGGATATAGATACCATGCCACAGGAAGGTGCAACATGCTTACGGTGAAAACAATGATGCCCTGCAAGAACAATTTTTTAGGTGTCATGTGCCCCACCCCGAAAGAACAAGACTTTATCGTTTAACATAATAGCCGATACCGACTGCACCCGGTCCGGCATGCGCCCCGACCGCTGGGGTGATCGGCATGGTGAAGATGGGCGTATCAGAAGGGCGCACCTCTTGGAGTCTTGCCGTGATGTAGTCGCGGGTTTCAGGGTTGTTTGCGTGGCAAATAAAGGGTTCAACATCTTGACCTTCAATGTCTTGCAGGAAACGTTCAATCAGTCGGTCGACAGCCTTTTTGAACGTGCGAATCTTCTCAACGTTTTCCACTTTACCCTCTTTGGTAACGTGGAGCAATGGTTTGATTTTAAGCATGCTTCCCATGAACCCTTGTGCATTGGACAAACGGCCGTTTTTCACAAGATAGGCCAAGGTGTTGACGGCAAAGTAGATATGATTGTTGTCACGAATATGCTCAAGGGCCGCGATAATCGTTTCTACCGCTTCTCCCTCTGCCGCAAGTTCTGCCGCGCGCAAAGCCATGATTGCTTCAGGGTATGCGACGGATCGCGAATCAAACACATGGACGTTCAGACCCTCGACTTTTCGAGCCGCAACCTTCGCAGCCCCATAAATGCCCGACATGTACTGTGAGATGGTCACGACAATCACATCGGTATAACCTTCATCACGCATGGCTTGATACGTTTCAATCATGACTTCCGTCGGGGGTTGGGATGTTCGTGGAAAAAGGGTTTTGTCCGCTGCGATTTTTTCGTAAAAGGCATCGGCTGTCAGCTCGATATGATCAAGGTATGCTGCGTCATTCAGGTGAATCATCGACCTGAGAATACGAATGTCGTAAGGATGATCAAAGTAATCCAAACAGGCATTGGTGTCAGCAATGACACCGATTTTCTTCTGACTCATGTCCGTTTACCTCCTAAGTCTCTTTGCAGCCTCGGGTGCGACGCTGTCCATTGCCTATTATAGCACAATCGTTCTTAATTGGAAACGTCAACAAAAAAGCACGCAACAAGCGTGCTCTTAAGCATGGTGACGGGCGGCAATGAACAACCAGTCACTGAGACGATTCAAGTATTGTCTGCATAAGGCGAGATCTTCTCGTTCACGGACGGCGATGAAAGCCACAAGCCGCCGCTCTGCCCGACGACACACCGTACGGCACACATCAAGATGCGCCCCACTTATTGAAGTTTCACTACCCGGCAGGAAAAACCGTGGCTCAATCGGCGTCAGTGAAAGCATCCGTTGACCATCCTCCTCAAGGGCTTCGATATCGGCTTGTGTGATAGCACGCAAGCTGGCGTAACGTTCTTTATGGGTGTTCGGATTGGTCGCAATCAGTGAATTGATATTTTGCAAAAGTGCCTGCACGGTCTTGATCATGGCTACGTCAACTTTGTGATATGTTAAACCTAGCCAAGAACTCAGTTCATCGTTGGTTCCCAGTGTTTCAAACAAGACATCGTCTTTGGAAAATGTTTCGTTAGTATAGTTTTTTGATGTACCAGCATCCCCCCGTTTGGTAGAGATTTGCTTAGCATCGCGTATGACCATGGTATCTCCTCCTTGTGCTTCATTATAGCATGATGCATTGCGGTTTGAAGGTGACGATACTCATTGTTTCTTGAAATGGGTGAGGCGGCGAATGGAGAGACTCATAAAGAGGACAATCCAGCCGACAATCATCAAGAGCGTAATCCAAAAAG
>RECF01000025.1 GCA_007694145.1 Acholeplasmatales bacterium
ACTTCCGCAAGTGCCCTCAGTGTGACGGGCCTTTCTTCGGTCGTCATCAAAGATGTGTTCACCCCGTTTGGTTTGTTTGTCATGTTATTTATCATCCAATTTGGTGGTGTCGGTCTAACGATGATGATCACGCTTTTCTGGCTTGTGGCCCGTAAAAAAATTGGCTTTAAGCAGCGCAACATGATCATGACCGATCAAAATCAGCTCTCTAGGAAAGGCATCGTCCGCTTCATGCGCAATGTCTTAATCATGATTTTCACAATTGAACTGATTGCGTTTGTCGTCTTGACGCAGTACTTGTATTTTTCCGGCCATTTTCCCATTTACCGTGAAGCGGCCATGCAAGGCTTGTTTTTAGCCATCTCGCTTTTCACCAACGCCGGGTTTGACATTGCCCCAGGTGCCGATAGTTTCCAAATGTTCAGGACCGATTACTTCATGCAGTCGGCAGGGATGTTGTTAATGTTGCTTGGGTCAATCGGTTTTTGGACGCTTGCTGAAATCAAAGAATGGATCGTGGCGAAGCTGAAGCGTGAAACGTTCACGTTCAGCTATTTTGTTCGCTTGCTCATCGTGCTTCACTTGGGTCTTTGGTTGTTTGGCGCAACGGTGATCCTCTTTGGTGAACATAACCATTTCCTACAAGATAAAGGCGTGGTCGAGTCTATTTACTATGCCCTGTTCATGAGCCTTACAACGCGTAACGCTGGCTTTTCGACCATGTCGGTCAGCGACTTTACAGACGCGACGCAAGGGTTCATTATTTTCTTGATGTTTGTCGGTGCGAACCCCAACAGTAACGGGGGCGGGATCCGGACGACGACCCTCATCCTTGTCGTGCTCGCGCTGATTGCTTTCGCCCGTGACAAACGTGATGTCATCATTCGCAAACGGACCATCAAACCTGAAACCGTCTATAAGGCACTGATTGCCTTTATGGCCGGGATTACGGTTGTATCCTTTGCCCTCTTTATTCTAAAAACCATCGAGCCGATGCCCTTCATGCATCTACTCTTTGAGGTGACGAGCGCGTTTGGTACCACGGGTCTATCTCTTGGCATCACCCCGGAGCTCTCACCCGCGGCGAAGTTCATTCTCGTTGTGGTAATGTTCATCGGTCGCCTTGGTATTGTCGCGTTGCTTTTGATGTTCCGTTCTGAACGGTCGGGGAAAAAGGATTATGCGTATCCACAGGAAGACGTCATCGTCGGATGATGTTTCCATCAATATACATACACTACAGGGAGGATTGAGATGACAAACGATTTGCAGAAGTACCAGCAACGCAAAAAACTGGCCGATAGCCTTTTGATAGGTGGGATTGTGCTTGTTGTGGCCGGGTTCGTACTGGTTTTCACCCTTGAAGAGCCATTCATTCTCGGCTGGCTTGTCCTAATGGCTGGCTTCGGTATGGCGTTACTTGGGGAGATTTTGTTCAAGGTGTTTCAGTACGACTTTAAGAACCGCTTTCTCAAGCAGTACATCAACGAAGGATTCGATCGTGTCCGCTACATGCCCGTTAGAGACCGGACATCGAATAAGCTGCGCTATGTCTTGCTTGACCTTTTAAAACGCAAAGCGCGCTATATGCCACACGGCCTGCGAGCTGATGAAGTCGAAAAAACCGGCTTTGTGCCACCTGCCGACGGTGGTTTTTTCAGTTCTGACTATCTCGAAGGCACCATCGGGACGGTCGGTTTTGCGGCCAGTGATGTCAAAACCGAGAAAAAGATCCGTCATGAAAACAACAACAAGACAACCTACCAGACGCTCTTTCACGGTCGTGTATTCCGCTTCGATTTCAACAAGCCGCTTGACGGCGATGTCTTCGTGCTTGAGCGCTACACCCCTTATGGAAAGTACGGGAGAAAAGAACTCGAGAAAGTCCAGATGGAATCCATCGCCTTCAACAAAACCTTCAACGTCCACACCAGTAAACCGCAGACGGCCTTCTATGTCCTGACACCGCACTTCATGGAACGACTCGAGGCAATCGAAAAAAACCACCCCGGCAACATCGGTTTCAGTTTCATCGGTCGCGCACTGTATTTTGCCATCCACACCGGTCGCGACACATTCGCCTTCAGACACTTCAAAAAACTTGACGCGCAATTTCTCAAGTCCATCCATGATGATGTCAATCTACTCGGTGAGCTGATTGACGACTTACGTCTGAATGACCGGATTTTCTTACCTGAAGCCCCTGCAAAGTCAAGCGACGCCAAAACCACTTTAAGCGACGCAGATATTTGGCAGGAACACGCGGACAACGAACCGATACCCACCGATGAAACGTGGGCTCAAGATCTTCATCCCGCTGAGGTAGCCCGGGCCACCTTAGCCGCGATGAAGCAAAGAGAGACGGAAACTGCAAAAGGTAAAACCGTCATGGTACTTGAACACACCGAGCGCTCTCAAGCGATGTATGATACCTATGTGAAAAGCTGTGACATGGCGGATGCAAAGCAGTTCGAACGGTTGTTTACTGGATTGCTTAAGATGGAACAGACAAAAATACGTGCGCAGCACAACTTCGAGACGATGAGTGGCAAGAAACTCGGCTGTCTGACGGTCATCGGTTTTATTGTCTTTATTATCCTGATGTTTATGTTTTCTGATAACTGTAACGTCACTGTGAATGGGCTGATTGCGCTAAGCGTGCCCTCAATCAAAGAAACCGTCGCCAAAGCACTCAAACACACCTTGTCAAAGTGATGTCTTCTAACAACAGATAACACAGGTCTGCGAGCCTTTGGCAGGCCTTTTTCTATGCGGGCACAATCAATTATCTGTACTCGCTGTATGGAATAACGCTATAAGTGCAAAAAACATGGATGATTTGTGATACAGTCACTTGAAATGTAATACAGCATATTGTATAATAATACTGTTTTAAAACAGGTTTTCCGCACTGGCGCGTATTGCCAGGTCACGCACCTTTGTTGTCATCATGACGTGATGTGGTTTTTTATAGAAAACTTTCACAGAGGAGCGTTTATGGAACTTACAGCCGTTTTGCAAGCCTATCCGAAAGAACAGACCTATTTGCTAGAAATTTTACTCAAGTATCAAGCTTCAAAGCCGACCCATCATCTTGAAGAAGACGAGTTGACCGCCATCGCCGACCATCTTGGCCTCCCCGCGAGCCATGTTTTCAGTGTGGTGTCGTTCTACTCGTTTTTTTCGATGACACCACGCGGACGGTATATCCTGCAATTTTGTCGGGATGTGCCCTGTCATATCAGCGATACATTCAGTGTCAGAGAAACACTTGAAACCTTGCTTGGGATCAAAACCGGGGAAACGACTGAAGACGGGGTGTTCACTTTAGAATATTCAAGCTGTTTAGGCGCCTGTGACCTCGCCCCTGTACTCCGTGTGAACGACACCCTTTACCACCATCTTACCGTCGACAAAATCAAGGCGATTCTTGCCGAAATCAGGAGTGGTTCCGATGCTTGAACACAAGTTGATTACGAAACATATCGGCAATATTGATCCGTTATCGATTGATGACTATGTCGGTGTCGGGGGTTATGCCATGTTCAAAAAAGCACTCGGCATGACCCGTCTTGACATCCATGATGCGTTTGAGGCGTCGAAACTGCGTGGTCGAGGTGGTGCGGGTTTTCCCGTCGCCATCAAACTGATGGCAATGGCCAAAGAAACCCGCAAACCCAAATATGTCATCTGCAATGCCGATGAAGGCGAACCGGGGAACTTCAAGGACCGTTACCTAATGGAAAACAATCCCCACCAAATTATTGAAGGCATGTTGATTGCGGCGTATGCCACTGGTTCAAGCCATGGTTATCTTTATATCCGGGGTGAGTATGCCCAATCGATGGCCACGATGCAACAGGCGATCGAAGCTGCCCGGCAAGCCGGGTATCTCGGTTCGAATATCTTGAACAGCCGCTTCGACTTCGACCTAGAGATTCGCAGTGGTGCCGGTTCATATGTTTGTGGCGAAGAATTTGCCTTGCTTGAGTCAATCGAAGGCAAAGCCGGCCGCACCCGGGTCAAACCGCCGTTTCCGACTGCGAAGGGGCTGTTCAACCAACCGACTTTAATCAATAACGTCGAAACCTTGGCGACGTTTCCCGTCATCATTGCCATGGGCGGTGAAGCGTATGCGAAAATCGGCACCCCGACGTCAACCGGTACCAAACTGATCAGCCTGTCTGGGAACGTCCGTAAAAAAGGTGTCTACGAAGTCCCCTTCGGTGTGTCCATGCGTAAGATCATCGAAGAACTCGGTGGGGGTGTCGGAGCGGGACGGAAGATTCAGATGATTCAGCTTGGGGGCGCGTGCGGTCCGATCATTCCCGAGTATATGCTCGACATGGTCATCGACTTTGAACGCTTCGAAGAGTTTGAGTCTAAGACAGGTGCCGGAGCGATTATCGTCATCGATGACCGGCACGACATGTTCGCAATCCTTGAGCAAGTCAGCGAATTTTTCACCCATGAATCGTGTGGCAAGTGCACCCCGTGTCGCGAAGGCAACGTCCACATGCGCAATGTGCTCAGACGTTTTGTGAACAAGACAGCGACCGAACAAGATTTGTTGATGCTTGAAAATCAAGCGCGTGTCATTCACCAGACGTCTTTGTGCGGTCTTGGGCAGACGGCACCGACCGCCATCATTTCAACATTGCATTACTTCCGTTTCGACTACTTAAACCGGATTGAAGACAGCATGCAGGAGGTGGCTTAAATGCCTACCATCACCATCAATAATCTCGAAGTCCGTGCCGATGCAGGCATGACGATTCTTGAAGCGGCCCGTGCGCACAACTTCAAGATTCCGACGCTCTGTCATTATCCTGATCTTGATATCAAGTCTGACTGCCGGATTTGTGTGGTCGAACTAATCGGGCAAAAAGGACTCGTCACCGCCTGTTCAACACCGGTTTATGAGGGGATGGCGGTCAAAATCAACTCACCAAGAGCGCTCAATGCTCGCAAAGCGATTACCGAAATGATTCTCGCCAACCACGACGCCGAATGCACCGCTTGTGTCCGTAACATGAACTGTGAGCTGCAACGGCTTGCCGAAAGTACCGGCATCGTCAAAAACCGCTTTGAATCGATTCTTGAAGTGAAACCCGTCGATAAAAGCAACCCATCGCTCGTCCGCAACAGCAACCGCTGCATCAAATGTGGCCGCTGCATCGATGCGTGTAAAACCATCCAAGGCATTGGGGTACTTGATATCGCCGGTCGTGGCCACGACAGTGACGTGACGACGGCGTTTGGTAAAGCGCTCGCCGATGTGTTTTGCACGTACTGCGGTCAGTGCTCAGCCGTTTGTCCTGTCGGTGCCATCATGGAAAAAGACAGTACTGATGTGGTCTGGGAAGCCATCGATCACCCGGATAAACACGTCATCGTTCAAGTCGCGCCGGCCATCCGCGTTTCCTTAGGTGAAGAACTCGGGCTTGCACTGGGTAGTATCGTGACGGGGAAAATCGTCGCAGCACTGAAGATGCTGGGTTTCTCAAAAGTCTTCGACACCAACTTCACAGCCGACTTGACCATTATCGAAGAAGGTCACGAACTGATCAACCGAATGAAGAACGGTGGCAAGCTGCCGCTCATCACGTCGTGTTGCCCGGGATGGGTGCGTTACGCCGAACATCAGTATCCCGATTTGCTTGACAACTTGTCGACATGCAAGTCGCCTCAACAAATGTTCGGGGCGCTTGCAAAAACATACTACGCCCAACGGGAAAACTTGAATCCTAAAGATATTTTCGTCGTCTCCATCATGCCGTGTACTGCTAAAAAGTACGAGGCAAGCCGTCCGGAAATGTCTTATAATGGTCAAGATCCCGATGTCGATGCCGTCTTGACAACGCGTGAACTCGCGAAGATGATCAAGCAGATGGGCATCGAATTCGAGAATCTCCGTGAGCAGAAGTTCGACAAACCCGATGAAGTGACCACTGGCGCCGCAGCCATTTTTGGTGCGACCGGTGGCGTCATGGAAGCCGCTTTGCGTAGCGTCAAGGAAATTCTTGATGAGCGCCCACTAGAACAGCTTGAGTTCGACCGTGTTAGAGGGTATGAAGGAATCCGTGAAGCAGAAGTGACCATCAAAGGTGAAACGGTTAAAGTTGCGGTCGCGCATACACTTTCACAAGCGAAGAAAATCGCCGATGACATCCGGCTTGGCACCTCACCTTATGCCTTCATCGAAGTGATGGCGTGTCCGGGTGGCTGTGTCGGTGGGGGCGGTCAGCCGTATGGGACGACCCATGAAAAATCCCGTGAGCGCATTCAAACGATTTATCAGGTCGACCGACTGATGAAAGTTAGGAAGTCTCATGACAACGCCGCCGTCGCGAACTTGTACAGCAACTACCTCGGCGAACCATCTGGCAAACTTGCCCATACGCTACTTCATACCAAATACACACCGCGATAAAACCTTGATTTGCTTGATTAAAACAGTAAAATAAAAGACACCCCAAACAGTCACTGGCGACGCCATGGGGTGTCTTTAATCATGAGTTTAGACGTTATCAGGTTTTAAGTCATCGAGGAAGTCGTGCCAAAGCGTGTTGAGCCGGTCGAAGTCGATCAGATACTTGGCCTGTTTGGCTTTGTCGACTCGGATGACTTTCGCTGTCAGAAACGCATTGATATGGTAGGTGATCGTTGCGCTTGATACACCGAGTGTATTGGCGATTTCTTTCGTTGAGGTCATCCCACGCGCGAGAAGTCTGAGCACTTCGTAACGGGTTTCATCAGACAATGTCTTGAATACTTTGGCGCGATTTTTGCGCGAGTCTTGTTCGAACTCGGCGATGCGGGCAAAGCCAGTCTGCATCTCAAGACCAAAGAGGATGCACTTGTCTGGCCCGAAGCGGAGGATGCTGAAGCGGTAAGGCTCGACAATCGACGTGATGAACGGGAGGTCGGTTTCGATGACATCGGCAGGCACCATGCCTTGAGTTAAGGTCGTAAATGCGTCGAGGCCTTCGGTTTCAAGCGGTTTGACGACCGTTTCCTTGTAATGCGTGAAACGATCATGGTGGTCGGCGAAGTGTTTGTCGAAGATTGGCTTGATGGTATCAAGCAAATCCCGGTATACTTCAAGATACGCCTTGGGGCTGTCAATCAGCAACATCAAAATCCAGCGGTGGTTTTCCGTGGTCGGGGTGCTCCGAATCAACTGCATCAGTTTCTCGCGGTCGGTACGGATCGTATCCGCCTCAATCGCCGCATCGGCATCGCTTAAGCCGGTCTCTGTTTGTTCAACCGTCAAAAGCGCGTGGATTAAGTTTTTTTGCAAGGTGGCTTCATCGTCATCCATGATGGCGTTTAAGTAGTCACGATACGTATCGTAGCCGAAAAAAGAGTAGGTTCGAAAGAGAAGCATCGGGAAGTCATAGTTTGAGATCGCCTCATCGGCATAAAAACCAAGCAAGGGGTCTTTGTAAGGTTCAAGGTCTGACTGGGCCGCCTTGACGAACGCGACATACGCCTCATGGTGGACGAAGGTGTCGGTCAGCTGGTCCTCAAGCACTTCGTTTAAGCGACTGAAGTCCGCTTCGGTGATATAAAGCAGTTTCGGGAACAAGCACAGATTGTAAAGTAGACTTTCTTTTTCTTTGAAGGTAAATAACATGGCGAGGCTCCTTTCAATGGCAACGCGTTTACAAGACAAAACGCGAGGATAATTCGATTATATTCTAAAATAATCAATAAATCAAGATAAATTAGACAAATATCTAATTTTATAGCAAAATACAAGTTCTATTGATAAAATGCATATGTCTTAAAACAAAAGGCACCCTGTCGGTGCCTGTGTCCGTATCATCCGTCTGACCACAAATCAGCAGCATCGAGATTGTGTTGGTTCCAGTAAGTATTTAAAGCTGTTTTTGCGAGCGCTGTGTCTTGCGGAATATCGATATATTCGGCATGACGGTGACGGATATGAAGGCATTTCAAATAGTGAAGCTTTTGGCGTGTGGTTTGTTCATAACCGAGCTTGTACAAGTTCAACTGGAGTCTGATGCGCGGCAGGTCAAGATGGATCATCCGTTTAATCTGGGCGATGCCCTGACCTTTTTGATGGGGTGAGGTGACCAGTAGGTCGAACATGCCAGCCGCGATGACGACACCATGGTGCTTGATGAGGATCGGACAGTTTTGGTCAAGGACATCGAACTGATGCGCGCGCTTCAAGTTGAGATAGCTGGTCAATTCTGGGTGCACACTCTTGAGAGCATGGGCTTCATAGTCTTTGATCATCGCTTGCAAGGATTGGCCTTTTTCAGCCGCTTTTTCTAACCGGATGGGATCGATGCGGGCTGTTTTTCTTGGCATCAAGGTCGCAATCAGTTGCGAAACACTCATGACAGGCTTGCCATCGACAACATATTGGTGTTTAATAGAGTCAAAGTGAATCGTATGGTCGTTCAGTTTGTAGACGGTCATTGCGTGTCACGCCCCTTTTATGTAGTTTCATTATACCGCAAATCGCTTATCGTGTGCAGGAAAGTCTTGCGGATTCTAACGCGGAGGATTTCGTTATGATTTATATTTTCGCATCCACACTTATTTTGACGGTCGTCCTGATTCTTTGGTATGTCCGTTATTTTTTGTTGGTGAACTTACTAGAGCGTTACAGTCGTAGCGGCTATAACATTTATTTGTTTATGACGCTGGCGATTTTTTTTGTGACGCTGGTGAGTTTGAGTGTTACGGCCGGTTTCACGATGAGCGTGCTTGGCCTTGAGGCAATCTCTGTCGCGATGGTCAACCTGATTGATTACGCCGCTTTGATACTCATCCCCATCGGTGCACACACGCTCGTCCTACAAATCCGCCTGGACAAGAAACTCAAACCCGTCCTTCACCCCAATGATCACCGCCGGCGTTTTGGTGTCTATATCATGACGGCGATGACAGTCGGGTTTTTGATTTTGGCGTGGTTACTTTATGTAAGACTTGTCGAAGTAGCCTGGTTTTATGGATAAGAGACGAGACAGGTTGCGATGACGAACACCTGAACCTTATCACAAAGGATGAAGCCGATGAAGCAGACCAAACGGTTCAAGCGAACCCATACCTATACGCATGAAAGCGACATTGAGAAGGGGAAGATCACCGAAGAACGTCGCCATGCTCAAAAGGCCCGCAAGCAACAAGACGCCCTACTCAACGCCCGCGTTCACAAGAAATGGCTGAAAGCCTTGTTAGAAGAAGATGCCATCGACTAGACATCCCACAATCCCGTAGTAGTTCTATCTGTGCCAAACGATATAAAAATGATAAGCCATCGTTTTGAAACGACACTTCATCGTCAAACGCCTTTTTTTGTCGTATCATGAGAGCGACACACCCAACCGAGATTTTTTTGTGTTGTTCAAATTACGGGTGAGGCAGGTGCATGATGACCGACAACGATACCTTTGATTTACAAAAAGTGGGCGACAATTTGCGCAAGCTACGGATTGCCCATCATTACACACGGGCTGATTTTGCCCAGATCCTCTTTGACGATTCCAAGCCAGTCGCGGTGCTTGACGCTTTTGAGCATGGACAGGTACTGATTCCTTTAGAACAACTGGTTAGAGTGTGCAACCATTTCGCAATCAAGTTATCAGACATTTTGGTTTTTAGAGAAAAATATGGACACCTTTCTTCACATATGATATAATTGTCGTTGCGTTGACTTAGAAAGTGATCGTCTATTCTAAGACAAGAAAGGTGGATTGTGCCAATCGGCAAGTATAATCTTGATGCTTTAGGTGAAAATATTCGTTCCTTGAGAGAAACACATGGTTACTCAAGAGAGAGGTTTTCAGAACTTACAAATGTAAGTGCGCGGATGGTTTATAATTGGGAAAATGGCACGTCGACACCGAACTACACACGACTCATACAAATCGCACAGCTGTTCGGTGTGCTAATCGATGATTTGCTTAGCAATAAGTGAATCATCGATTTTTTTTGTTTTGAAACGTCACTTCATAGTACAAGCCATAAAGACATAGTATACCCTGAGTCTGACACTTCAGATTTAATTGAATACTGATTCTTCACGAGTGTGCTACAAATCAAATAAGGGTTTTCAGCTGATTAGTGCTGAGGATCCTTGTTTTTCTGTCAAAGAAAATAATTGTAAATACTTGTAGCATATCGTAGCATATTGTGGTATGATAGTGGCATAAGGAGGTGTCTTATTTGAATATCCACGTCACCAAAAGCCCCACCAATAACAAGCATTATGTCTATCTGACCGAGTCCTATCGTGACAAAGACGGCAAACCTAGACGCCGTTTCATTGAACGTCTCGGTATTCTTGAAGACATGCAAGCAAAGGAACCGAATGTTCTTGACCGGCTAAAAGCCGAAGCCAAGGCCATGACTGCACAGGAACGCAAGGAAAAAATCGTTACACTGTCTTTGGATTTGTCCAAAAAGATTGATCCCTCCGTGCACCCTTTAAACTATGGTTATGCCTTGCTTGAAAAAGAATACCGCAATCTAAAGATTGACTCATTCATGAAAGTACATCAGGCATGTAGAAAAAGTCGTTATGACCTCGACCGCATTCTTAGACTGCTCGTCTATTCCCGCGTCGTTGAACCTTCAAGCAAACAACGAACCCACACAAGAAAAGAACAGTTCTTTCTTGGTTTTGAAGATATCAAGCTCGAAACCATCTATCGCGCTCTTGACGACTTGAACACGGTCAAGGACACGTTAATGGTCCACCTGAACCAAACCATTACCGAACAAGGCATGCGTGATGCATCGCTTGTCTTCTACGATGTCACAAACTACTACTTTGAATCTGAACACATGGATGGTTTTAGAGAGAAAGGTGTTTCTAAAGAAAACAAGAAAACCGGTCTAGTACAGATGGGACTATTTATCGATCAAAACGGTATCCCCATCACCTATGAACTCTTCCCTGGCAATACCCATGATTTGAAGACCATGCGCCCTATCCTAGAAAAAATTAAGAAACAGTTCAACTTTGGAAAACTCACCATCGTCGCAGACAAAGGAAACAACTCGGCGGAGAATCTCGCGATGATTCACGATTACGGCGATGACTACATCATCAGCCAACGCATCCGTGGTCGGGGGGAGAAACTCATTAATCTCGTCTTAGATCCCCAAGGCTATCAGGTCAGTGCCGATGGGGACTTCAAGTTCAAATTGATCAGACAGGACAAGACCATCGAACGTGAAGATGGTTCTGAGGTAACCATCGAAGAAAATCTCATGTGTTTCTGGTCAGAAAATGAAATGCGTTATCAACGTGCCAAAAGAGGTATTCTCGAAGAGAAAATCGAACGATTCATCGATAATCCCGCCCTCTTGAACGCCTCTAACTCATTTGGCATCAAGAAATACTTCAAGAAAATCAAAGTGGATAAAAAGACTGGCGAAGTGCTCAAAGGTAAAGACGCTTATCTGTTTAACGAAGAAAAATATCAACGCGATTTGGCACTTGATGGCTACTACACCATCGTCACGAACAACCTCGATTTACACCCATTTGAAATCGTCAAAAACTACCGTCAACTCTCAAAGATTGAAGAATCGTTCAAGGTTATCAAAAGCGACTTGGAAGGTAGACCCATATTCGTCAGGAATCAAGCACGCATCAAGGGTCACTTCCTTACCTGCTTTTTGGCTTTGACCTTATTGAGAATTATGCAATACAAGTTGGATTACGAGCATCCTGTCCATCAAATTGTCGAAGCGATTCGACGTGCCAACTGTATAGAAATTTCACAAGACATCTTTAAGATGATGCCTTCTAACGAAGTTTTCGAAAAATTGACAAATCACTATGACATTGACTTCGGATACAATTTCATGCGCAGGGAACATATCAAGCGACAACTTTAATAGAGTGTGCTACATTCATGAGAGAGAGCCATTGGCTAAATCAAGCCAACCGCTCTCTCTTTGTTTAACTCAACTGTCAGACTCAGGTTATAGCACACACGTCTTGGGCGGTGCATCAAAAGCATGCATCAAGTCGTCAAAT
>RECF01000068.1 GCA_007694145.1 Acholeplasmatales bacterium
CTAGCGAAATATTAAAAGAAATTATTAAAACAAACGTATACGAAAATGACTACAATGAGGGAACGTCTAAATTTATCTATAAAGTGGTTGAGTATACTGTTGCAATCAAGAGTTTAGTTGAGATAATTGATTCAAATATTATCCCAAGTCATATAGAAGCTTATAAAGTTGAATTTTCTCAAGATCAGGATTGGTAAAATCATATAATTTAAGTATACATTCCAATTGAAATTTTGAAATTAAACGCTGTTAAGTGTTAAGCCATTTTATGGGGCGCTAATTTATATCAATTGTTGAGCCATCACACGTATTATTTTACTCGCTGCCAATTAATCAACAATCCGCACGGGAAACCGTGTTTTTTTTATGTGCGGGACGTCTTCAAGTCAAAAAAAACGTTCGATACGTGTGGGTATCGAACGTTTGGTTGGTTACTCCGGTGTCGGCAGTGCAGGGTGATCATAGAAGAGCAAATCGATAAGATGCGGATAGTCAATGAACGGATTACGGTTGTTTTGATACGCGTAAATGACCGCGTTCCGCTGATGTTCAAAGGCATCGACAGGGTCGTCATAGTGGAAAAACAAGAGTGTCGACAACACGCCTTGAATCGCCCCTTCAACGGTGTAGGTCGTGGCTTCAGGCGCGAATGTATCACGAAGCACCAAGTCATCCCACGCGGTAATCATGTAAAAATAGATTCGCGCGACATCACCGCGGTCTTCACCCGGGTAATAGGTCAACGTCGTTTCCTCATAGTCAAAAAATTTGTTGGAGCGACTGCTATTGACTGAAGGATTGATGGCGCGCAAGTTGTGCAAATCGGTGGCGATGCTTCGCGTCGTATTGGTTGCGCGCGGTACACCCAGACGGGAGTTGGGCCAAACATGTTCACGGTGCCAGGTGTTCCCATCCCAAAGCGCTGTGACCGAAGCGCGGTTATAGATGAGTAAGACATGATCGGGGTTGTCAGGGTCGGCATCGGCTTCGGCGAGAATCTCTCGGGCATCACCGTAAGATTGCAGCGTCATGCCGCTGCGAACGATGGTTCTTAAGGCCAACAATAACGCTTCACCATAAAGCCCATCGATGCCACTGTAGTAATCGTCGTAAACCCAGTCCAGTAAAGAGGCATCTCTAAAGACGATTTTCTCAACTGTATGCGACGCATAGAAACCGTCTTCATCTTGAGCATAATACGTCACATGGTGGTAACCAAGCTGCCCGGTATCCACTGAACCATAGACAGAACATTCGATTACCGCAGAGGTTGTTTGATCGATTGCTTGGCATGGGGCTGCTGACCAGTCGTCTTGGTAGGAGAAGTAGTGCTGAATGCCTTCGAGTTCGAGCGTTAAACGCGTACTTGTGTTGGGGAAACGACCCCCCTCCTCAACCGTGTCTTCAGGGAGGGGTGGTATCGTTAGGGGGCGGTTCTCAATGATTAAATCATCGATGTTGACGCGGGTACCGCCCGATTTCCGAATGCGGATATAGACACCATTTTCATGACTGTGTGTTGCATCAACTTCGATGGTGACCGATGTTAGGGTAGAGGTGGTTTGTCGTGTGGCAAGTGTTTCCCAAGTGCTTCCATCAGCGGAAACTTCCAATATAACTGAAGCAACGGGATCGGTGCCATAAGACGCGTACGCGAAGGACACGCTATAAAGATGTGGCACTTTGAATGCTGAAGTGATACTGCCCTCATGTTGCATTCGAACAGAGCGGCTACCATTCCTTTTATCATTGGCTAAGTTGCCAGTCAAGGCATCGTCAAAAAGCCAACTGCGCCCGTCCACATCGATGGTTTGGGGGGCATATTGCGTTTTCGTGGTATTGTCGAAGCCGGTTTCATAGAACAAGGTGGGTGCTGCAAAAAGCCCATACACGGCAATCAGTTGCCAACTTTCTGTGATGTCTAGTGACCACTGTTCCGCGGTGCTGACAATCTCACGACTGAAATAGTCAAGCCAATACAAGAAGACGTAGTCTCCAGAGGCATCACTTTCGATGTGAACCGAACTTTGGGCCGGATAGACACCAGAGCCTGATTGGCGCAATCTTGCATGATCGAGATTGCTATAAAGGGTCACACCAAAAGTATCGTCATCAAAATAGATGGCTTTCAGATGTCTTTGTCTGTCCAATGTAAACGTATGTTGTGGTTGATTTGAGACAGGTCGACCTGTTTGGACATCTTGCCAGTGGTCGAAGCGATAACCGGCCACGGGACTAGCCAAAATCGATACGTCGGTTGACAAGGTTTTGACGGGGTCCGGGCTTGAGGTCACCGTGGCACTTTCAAGGTTACTAGAGAGTACGAGCAGTGAATTGGGATCTGTCGAACCATTACCTGGCAGGTCATGGTCATCATCAGGTGGTGAAAAACCTTGACAGGCCATGAGTGTGCCCAAGAGAATAATCAGGGAAAGGGTGAGCATCAGCTTTTTCATAGGGCCTCCTAATTGCGGTGCAAATCGGTTGTTTGAGATGGGAAGGTTGTCGTCACAATGGGCGATAAGGAAAGGATCAAAAGACGAATTCACCTTTGTCGAAAATGATGCGTTCAGAACCGTCTTTATGGATGCCGACTATTTTCATATCAGCACTGCCAAACATGAAGTCCACATGGGTTTTTGACAGGTTGGCACCAGCAGCTTCCAAACTTTTTTCGTCCATGTTGACACCGTCTTTGACATTCATCGGGTAAGCGCGCCCAAGGGCCATATGACATGAAGCATTTTCATCAAATAAAGTATTGAGAAACAATATACCGGATTGGGAAATCGGTGAGTAATGAGAAACCAGAGCGATTTCTCCTAGGTAGCGACTGCCTTCATCGAACTCAAGGAGACTGCGTAAACTGTCTTCGGCTTTTTCAGCACCGAAGTCGACCGCTTCACCCTCTTTGAACTCAAGCCAAAAACCTTCGATTAGGTTACCTTGGTAGTTTAAGGGTTTAGTGGCATAAACACGCCCGTTTGCTCCGTGTTTATGAGGAATGGTAAAGCTTTCTTCAGTAGGGATGTTCGGGTTGAAACGCACGCCTGTACCGGTTGTCTCACTCCCACCGGCCCAAACGTGATTGTCGACTAGACGCAACGTGAAGTCGGTACCAAGGCTGTTGCTGAAATGCAAAGCGTCAAATTGGTGGTCATTAAGTTTGGCGTTGTGCGCGGCGAGTGTTTTGTTATGTTGTGCCCAAGCGTCGACAGGATCATTGTCCTCAGTCACGTGACACGCCTTCAAAATAGCATCCCAAAGCGCCTCGACAGCATCATCGGCCGCTTTGTCAGGAAATACTTTCTGCGCCCACACCGCGTTGGGTGCGGCAATGACGGTCCATTGTGCCTTGTTGGCCATCATGTGTGCTTGGAAAAACCCGAGTTTTTTCATGGCAGCGAGACCGGATTGTTGCATTTTGACCGGATCGATGCCGGCATTCAAACCGGGAATCGGTGAGGTGATCGAGATAAAACATGCCCCTTCTTCGAGGGCATATTTTGATTGTTCAACAACCCATTCAGGAATGTTTTGCAGTGTTTCTAAAGACATGTGCTCAAGTCCAAGGCGGCTGACATAGTCATCCCCCCAGTTGACATGAACGCGTTTGGCACCAGCCTTGTAGGCGGCTTCAGTCAAAGCGCGCGCTAAGGCAGTCGTTTCCGTGCTGCTGCGAATGACGACCATTTGGTCTTTTTGAACATTGGCGCCGATTTCTACGGCAAGTTTCGCATATTTCTCAATCAAATTTTGATGGGGCATGGTCATTCTCCTTCATAGTTGATATGGACAGTATAGCACGATTGCGAAATCATAGGAAGTCCTTCACACATAGTTTAGGCCAGTTTTGGTGATGATGAGGTTTGAAGCATGACAAAGTCATCCTTTGACGTATCAAGCCCGCTATCGTTGTGGTATAATAGATGCGAATATCAACATGAATAGGATGATGTGTGTGAGAAAATATTGGATTATTATTGTTCCACTTGTAGTATTGACAGTCATTGCGACATATTTTATCTTCAATAACAGAGTAAGAGGCACAGTAGACGAGGAGGCAGTCATGGTATACGATAGTTATCGCAATAGTCAAAACCCCATAGTGACCTTAGATATTGCCGGTTATGGAACGATGAAGATTGAACTATTCCCTGATGTTGCGCCCAACACGGTCCGTAATTTTGTCCACTTGGTTCAAAGTGGTTATTACGATGGTGTGGGCTTTCATCGCATCATTGAAAACTTCATGGTTCAAGGTGGTGCGGGTGCACCGCTCAGCTGCCGCATTGCCGGTGAGTTTTCAAGCAACGGTGCAGACAATCCGCTACAGCACACCCGCGGTGTGATATCCATGGCGAGAACCATGGACCCGAACTCTGCGACTGGCCAGTTTTTTATTGTCCATCAGAACAGTCCCCATTTAGACGGGCAATACGCGGCTTTTGGTGGCTTGCTTGAAGGTTTTAACTTTCTTGACATGATAGCAACAACAGAAACCGGCAGTCAGGACCGGCCACTAGAAGATATTATCATCACCCGAGCGAGAGTGGATACAAAAGGTGTGAACTACCCTGAACCGGACTGTTATCAGTCATGATTCGACGCAGCACCATACTCCTTGTGTGGTGGCTCGCAGGATGTCTTTTTTTCGCGTGTTCAAGTCCACCTGATTATTTGAGCGAAGCGGAGATCAGGGCGTACTTTGAGGGTGTGAGTTGCGCGAGTGAGAACCTCTTGATCAGTCACCAACCCTCAGCTGAACTCGAGCATCTTGAAGGGATTTTTCGCCCTACACAAGACACCATCCACATCCATAAAAGTTTCACAGCACCGCCAGGCATTAGTCCGTATGATTATCAGCTGATGGTTACTAAACAAGGTATTTACGACACGCGCGATATGGCGTTTCTTCCGCATCAAACACCCATAGAGGATGAGACAGCCCTTTTTGAAGAGGCAGAAAAACACTTGGCGTTTTTCGAAGCAGCATTTTTAAACTGCGAGCTACTCTTGAAGCGGATGCTTCACATGGAAGACGTTCAGGTACAAAGACAAGCAGGGCAAGTCCAGCTTGAAGGACGCGACCCAGACATCCATCTTGAAGAAGTTGAAACGATTCTGCGCGTCGTTATTGCGGGTGGTTATGTGCAGGAAATCCACTCGATTATACGCTATCAAAAACCGGCAACTAAAAAGGAAAACTATGTCATCGCCAGCACCCGTGTATACAACCGTATCATCGAACCGCCTGTATTCCCGCCATTTGAAGATTTTTTTGTTGCTGAATGAATGGTGCTAATGTGTCTTGAAAGGATTTGAGCCGATGTTGTCTAACCCGAAGTTCAAAAAAGTGTTAAGTGTTTCTCTCGCAATCATTGCCATTTTAGGCATTCATTACCTCATCATGAATCTCTATATTTTTATTGCAGTCAGTGTGTATGGTGCTATTGTAGGTCGAAGTGGCGATGCGGAGTCTTGGCAGTCGTTCATATCTTCTCAAGCTGTGATCGCGGTCATTGTGGCGGGTGTGGTTGCCTTGTTGCTCTATGTGATGCACTTCAATGCCAGGAAGCAATCGCTCTGGCAAATAAGTCGTTTCCGAAGATTTAAACCCATCCATGGACTGCTCGGATTGACTGCCGGAATGAGTGCCGTTTTTTTGAGTGGTTTGATCGTGCAGGCTGTCGCGCAAATTTTCCCTGGTGCGTATGAACGGTTCTTGCAAATGGTTGAGATGTTGGATAGAAGTGGCACGATACCGTTGGTTATCGCCGTGGTCATTGTGGCACCGTTCATAGAAGAAGTCATGTTCAGAGGTTTAATCTTTAGGGTGCTTGAGCAAAAATATGCTTTGCTGACCACCGTGTTGGTGCAGGGATTGCTTTTTGGTGCTTACCACATGAATGTCATTCAAGGCGCGTATGCAGCCGCGCTCGGTGTACTTCTTGGATTGAGTCTAATCTGGACGGGCTCAATTTGGATTCCAATCATCGTCCATTTCGGCAACAACCTGATGTCAACAGTACTCGGACTTGAACCGGTTGCAGCTTTTATCGAAGCAAACGAGATCATTGCAGGCAGTTTGGTCATGGTCATGCTGCTTGTTGTGTTCCCGTTATCGATTTATGGTCTTTACCGGAACCGTGTCGTGTTTGCTCAAGACCAGGTTTTAATCCATGTTTTCGAAAGTGAAGAGAAAGTCGAGACGACAGAGGAAGATGCTTGGACCCGTCTCGATGAGATAGATAAACTATTAGATCGGGAGGATTGAACGATGGCTAAAAAAGACAAGAAACAAGATGTTGAGCTGATTACTCGTGATGAAGCAGAAGACGATCTTGAAACCAAACTAGGCGAAACGGGCCAAAAAGTTGGTCGGAGTGTCGGTAAAGCTTTAAAGACGAGCAAAGCCAGTGTCGACACCGTCCACAAACGTCTCAAGCAATCAGAAACTTTGCGTAAAACACGTGCAAAATCCAAGGAAGTTCTCGAAAAGACCAAAACATCACTTGAAAAGACGCGTGACAATCTCGCTAAAAGAAAAGCCACAGAAGAAGACGAAGAATAAGCTGACCTGATGTGTCTGTGTAGCATCATATCATCAGGCGTCCCATCTTGATTAGGGGGAACCTTTCGGATGCATGAACATGCCAACGTGCTCCAAATTGGGAAGCGGGCCTTCCTGAATGTTTTTGTCATATTATGCAGTTTGATGGCTGTGGTGGGTTTGCTGACCTATCTTGTGCCTGCCGGTGCGTATCAACGGGATGTCAACGGGTCGATATTGTTTGAAACATACACGAACCTCGGCCGGCAAGGTTACCCGATATGGCGCTGGTTTAGTGCACCGATTGAAGTTCTCTTTGGACCAGACAGTGTCTACGTTATCGCGATATCCTTGTTCTTGCTCATTCTTGGTGGCAGTTTCAACATCATGGACAAAACTGGCGGGATTTTGGTTATGATTCGTCGGCTGATCCATCGTTATCGACATAATAAATACACCTTGTTACGCCGAGTTGTCCTTTTCTTCATGGTATTTGGTGCCTTTTTTGGTATTTTTGAGGAGTCGATCGCCTTGATGCCGATTATCATTTTGCTCTCACTTTCATTAGGGTGGGACACGATGACAGGGATGGGGATGTGTCTGCTCGCCGCAGGGTTTGGTTTTGCGGCGGCGGTGACAAATCCGTTTTCGATTGGTATTGCCTCCACGCTTGCGGGGGTTCGGGTGAGTGACGGTCTCGCATATCGTATGGGTATTTTTATCATCATCTATGTGATCTTGACGACATTTTTGGTTCGTTATGCACGTAAGATTGAAGCGGAACCGACAAAGTCGCCAACGTATGCGCTCGATTTAAAAAAGACCCGGCAGTTCGACTTGGCAAAACCGCTACCTTATGGCAATGAAAGCCGCGTGTTCAAGGCCTATAAATGGTTGTTCGGTATGTTGATTGCAACGGTACTAATCAGTGCCGTTCTTGAGCAAATCATCGGGTTGAGTGTTCCGACCATTCCGTTGATGGCATTGGTGTTTTTACTCGGTGGCTGGCTTTGTGGAAGGGCGATCTGTGGTTCGTGGCGCAAGACGGCAAGCTATTTTTTGAAAGGATCACTTGCCGTGGCACCGGCATTGATTTTGATTTTACTTGCCGTCAGTGTCAAACACCTGATGACTGAAGCAAACTTGCTCGATGCCCTGTTGCATGCACTTTTCCAACAAGTAAAGGATCGGTCCGTCTGGGAAGGCGTGTTGCTACTTTATGGTTTGGTTCTGGCCGTACAAATGTTCATCGGTTCCTCATCCGCCAAAGCCTTTCTCGTCATGCCGCTTATCGTCCCATTGGCCGACCTGATTGGTCTAACGCGTGAAACAGCTGTCTTGGCCTTTGTGTTTGGCGATGGTTTCACCAATTTGATCTTTCCCACAAATGGGGCATTGCTCATCGGCTTGAGCATCGCATCGGTCAGTTATGTGAAGTGGTTCCGGTGGACGATTATGCTTCAACTATTGATTTTCCTTCTCACCGTCTTTTTGCTGTTTCTTGCGGTGTTGATTGGCTACTAATATGATAGACATGTCCTAGTTGCACCTGTTATAGAGGCAACGTGTGCACCATCGATTTTTGCGACATGAAAGGAGCAATTATTATGCGCCACCTCTTTCAACACGAACCAAAATCCCATATGGCTTATCAATATGACCAAGACACGGTGCACTTGCGACTTTTTGTCTCAAAGGGCGCAGCTGAGCAGGTAGCGCTGATTTACGGCGATCCTTTCTTGTACCGGAAGAACCAGGAAGGTGCGCGCAGTGCCTGGCGACCATTTGGTGACGGTATTCTTTGTGAAAAAGTCGGCGAGACAGATGCCCATGACGTGTTTTTCATTGCAGTCAAACCCAGGTACCGACGCATGAAATATGCGTTCTTGATTGACCATCAGTGGCTATTTGGGGCGAAAGAGCTCATTGATCTCGATGTCCACCCCGAGTTGCGCTATCATTTGTTCTCATATTTTAATTTTCCTTTTTTGAACAATGAGGATCTATATCAAGCACCAGCATGGTCCAGTCAGCAAGTATGGTACAGCATTTTCCCCGATCGTTTCCACAACGGTCGACCCGATCTTGACAAGCCGGATTTAACACCATGGGGCCAAATCGAAAACACCCGAAATGATCGTCTCTTTGGCGGCGATCTAGCCGGCATCACACAAAAGTTGCCCTATTTGCATGAGCTAGGGTTCAACGGGCTCTACTTGACCCCTATTTTTAAAGCAGACACCGCCCACAAATATGATACGATTGATTATATGACTATCGATCCGACTTTTGGGTTGCACGAAGATTTCAAGGAACTGGTCTCAAGCGCCCATGAACTTGGAATCAAAGTCATGCTTGATGCGGTCTTCAACCACTGCAGCATCCGACATCCCTTTTTTCTTGATGTGATTGAAAAGGGCACTGCTTCACCCTATTACGATGCATTTTACATCATCGACCCCGAAAAACCGGTCTTACCAGCCTCAGCAGAAGCTATCAGGGACAACCCACGCGCAACCATCGAGGCGCTTGATCTCACGCCCGATACACTAAACTATCGAACGTTTGCCTTCACACCGTACATGCCGAAGTTGAACACCATGCACCCGTTGATTAAAGAGCATCTTTTCGATGTCGTGCGGTACTGGATGGAAACGACGAACATCGATGGCTGGCGTCTAGATGTCAGCAATGAAATCCCGCATAGCTTCTGGCGGGAGTTTCGGCAGCTTGTGAAGTCACTTAATCCGGAAGCATACATTGTTGGTGAGAACTGGGATAACGCCAATGCTTGGCTTGGTGGCGAACAGTTTGATGCTGTGATGAACTACGAGATTTTGTTTCCAATTTGGCAATTTTTCGGACGCAGTTTGGACTTTCCCGCGATTGATGCGACCACGTTTACGCAAAGAATTGTCAAGGTGCTCAACCACTATCCACTTCATGTCCTCGAAAACATGTATAATCTCGTGGACTCACACGACACGACTCGCATTGCGACACTGTGTCAAAACAAAACCGATTTGATCAAACTTGTGTATGTGTTCTTGTTCACTTTTCCCGGAGCACCCAGTGTGTTTTATGGTGGTGAAATAGGTCTAGAAGGTGCCCATGATCCCGACAATCGCCGGTGCATGCCATGGGATGAAAACGCCCATATGCATCCGCTTAAATCGTTCATGAAACGGCTGATTAGTCTGAGAAAAGAAGTCCAAGCTTGGCGGTCGGCCCGTTACACGTTTTATGATACCGCAGAGAGTACCTGTCTCATGTTTGCCAAAGAGGATTGCATTTTTGTGATCAACAACTCCGGAAAAAGACAGGCGTTGAGTGTTCCGGATTCTTGGGAACAAGAAACGCTCGAACCCCTTTTCCTGGAAAAGTGCGTACATGTCCGCAAAGCCTTTGCCCTTCTACCTTATGGGTTCGGCGTTTATCGCCGTCTTTGAGGCCTTGACAACGATTCCAAGGCGAATGCGAACCATTTGCTTTTAAACATTTTTTTAGTTATAATAAAGTTGAGAAGTAAGACAACTAAACGTCTATGAAGCGGCTTCTGAGCCGCTTTTAGACTGTTTGAGAAATGTTTGAACGGAGATGGATCCATGATAGAAGACGTCTTGATGCACATTGATCGACTGACTGTCAAGTATCATCATTACACAGCGGTTGATCGGGTAAGTTTTTCAGTGAAAGCGGGTGATTTCATTGCGATTGCGGGTGAAAACGGTTCAGGTAAGACCAGTCTTATCAAAGCGATTCTCGGTTTGACGCATGCGGCTGAGGGCGTTGTCAACAAACATGTGTCTGGACCGATTGGTTATTTGCCGCAAAACACCGTGGTGCAGGACCGTGCTTTTCCCGCTTCGGTTGAAGAAGTGGTTAGCATGGGGTTGTTGGCGACG
Source organism: Acholeplasmatales bacterium (assembly GCA_007694145.1). Taxonomy (GTDB): domain Bacteria; phylum Bacillota_I; class Bacilli_A; order Izemoplasmatales; family Izemoplasmataceae; genus SKGI01. Next base: position 10,459 of record RECF01000068.1, read on the forward strand.
AAGTCATTTCCACGTCGTTTTGGTCGTGCTGATCGCGAACGGGTTCGTGAGAGTCTGATACGGCTGAATGTCGCCAACCTTGCGAAGAAACGATTCGGCCTTTTGTCGGGTGGGCAACAACAGCGCGTACTCCTCGCACGCGCACTTGTTGCCAATCCATACATTCTAATACTCGATGAGCCGACCAGTGCGCTTGATCAGGCGATGCGCAAGCGCTTCATGGATATTTTGCAGTCACTGAACCAAGCGGGTGTCACCATCTTGCTTATCACCCACGACATTGGTGGTATCGGTGAGTATGTCAACCGTGTGATCTATATGGAGCGACGGATCTTGTTCGATGGTTCTTTCACGGCATTTTGTGAACAAGCGGAACTATCACCGTATATCCATACCCATGCGATGCGTCACAAAGGCGAGGATGAAGCATCATGACTTGGCTGGAACTGTTGCGGGCGGCTTTTACTTATGGGTTCATGTGGCGGGCGCTCATCGTTGGGGTTTCTATTGCTTTGAGCAGTGCTTTCATCGGGTCATTTCTAGTGCTGAAGCGCTTCTCAATGATTGGCCATGGTTTATCGCATGTGGCATTTGCAGCGGTCGCTATCGGCTTGTTTTTCGATCAGGCCCCCTTGCTGATTACCTTGCCGATGGTCGTGTTAACGGCGGTTCTTGTCTTGAAGCTCAATGAGTCCGCCGACGTGCATGGTGATGCGGCGATTGGCCTTGCTGCCGCATTTTCAATGGCGCTTGGCACCACGCTCGCAAGCATTGGTGGCGGCTTCAACCTTGATTTATACAGCTACTTGTTCGGCAGTATTTTGACGATTAAAATGTTGGATCTTTGGTTGGCCATCGGGCTTTCTTTGATTGTCTTAGTTACCGTGTTTCTTTTTTTCGAAGATTTGTTTACCATGACCTTTGACGAATCTTTCGCACAGGTCAGTGGGATTCGTACCAAACGACTCAACACGCTTTTAGCCGTTCTCACGGGTCTTGTGATTGTCATCGGCATTCGTGCGATCGGCACGTTGCTCATATCAAGTTTGATAATTTTCCCCACCGTCATCGCCATGCAGTTTTCGAAGGGGTTCAAGGCGACGATTCTCATTGCTGTAATATCTTCCGTCATCATTGTTTTCGTCGGTCTTATCGGATCGTTTTTATTCGATTTACCTTCAGGCTCGGCGATTGTTCTACTTAATGGTATTGTGTTTTTCTTTGTTTATGTCTATCATAGACTTATTAAACGGTAATGCCAGTTTGATATACGTCTAGCATGGGTGCCACCAACCATGCTGAGTACGCCTTTGACAGAGTATCACTTGTCAACATGGCGAAAGGAGATGTGTCACACAATGAACAAATATCAAGTGCTCTTGCAACAAACCGGCCTCAAGCAAACGCGTCAAAGAACGATTATGCTTGATGTTTTGTACAACTCCAAGGGTCCACTTTCGGCGGAAGATTTGTTTGGATTGATTAAAAAGCGCGGGGTATCGATGTCGTTGTCCACAGTCTACCGTATTTTGGAGAGTTTCACAGACAAAGGGCTTGTGACGGCCTTGACACTAGAAACATCGAAACAAGTGCTTTATGAAGTTGCCCATGCGCATCACGGGCACCATTTGATATGTATTTCCTGCAGCAAAGTCATCCATGTCGAAGGTTGCCCGCTTGAAAACTACGAAGCGAAACTGGCGCAGAAGTACCGTTTTAAAATTGATGATCATACCTTGAACTTCTATGGTTATTGCGAGCAGTGCTCAACAGGGTAAATAGCTTGACTCTCTTGCTTTTTCAGGGGATTGGCGGAGGGTTGCCGTGTTCGAACAGTATTTTTTACGTCGGGAACGATAGTTTTGGTCAACAACATTGTTTTTTTGCTTGAATCCTAGTATAATGTAGATAATCAAGTCTTGAACGACGGAAGGTGGTTTGTCCAATGAGCATTCTCAAGAACAAAATGGTGACCGTACTTGACCAGGAACGTCCCCTAGAAGCCTATGTGGATGACATGATTTATGTCAAGAGCGTGACGCTCGTCCGCGTGTTTCGCGAGATTGGTATGACGGTACCGAAAAAAGTTCGTATGAAGGCGCTGAAGACCATCCTCAATCCTATTCTTGAGGAAGAGTACAATCAAGCGCAAAAAACAGCCAATGAAGGCGAAAGTGAAGACCGTTTCGGTGCAATGCGCCGCCTTAATCGGCTGTATTGGTACAAAGCATTTACTGAAACTGAGCTTGAACAAGAGTTGGTTGCACACGGCAGCGAGTCGCTGAATCTTTCTTATATGAAAGAGTTGTGGCGTGGTGTGCTCACCTATATTGCCGAAAAGGAAACTGACAAGGCATTGGCTGAACTGCTTAAACTCGGTGTCAGCAATCAGGAACGTACGTTACCTGATATGGAAAAATACAATTTTGATATGCGCATTGTCTTCATCGATGATCGCAATCAAATAGACGGATTGACACCCGATGAGTTCAGGACGGTGTGTCAGCGCAGCTCGACGGTGAACGAACTCATTCACATTGGGTACAAGTATGGGATTGATGTGCCGAAAACGTTGAAAAAAGCCGATATTCGTGCCATCATTTTCGATGTGCTAGAACGTCGAGGCGCATTAACCGATGCGCTACGTGAGGAACTGCTCAGCAAAACGGTCAAGGATCTTGAAGCATTTGCACAAGCGAATGACATTATAGCAAGCGCCTACATGAGCAAAGAGATGATTGTAGAATACATCCTCAAAAATGTGATGACCACCAAACGCGACTATGTCGAACCGAGTGTGGCACCGGTGCAGCCTTCAGTAGAGGAAGTTGCAACGCAGACAACCACAGCCAAAGTTGTTGAAAAAGTTGTCAAGCCTACTGAAAAAGAACCGGTGAAAGAAGTTGAAGCACCGGCGTCCGCACCTGAAGAAGGACCAGTTGAAACTGACCAGGAAGTGGCTGAAGTCGCATTCTCTGAAGACACCCTTCCGATTCTCGCGGCAAAAATAGGCATTCTTGTTGCAGCAAGCAGTGCGTCCTTGTTTGTTTTGGTTTGGTCGGTGTTCCATCTGTCGGTCTTTATCGCCAGTTTGATTGTTTAACGACCTGCAAAACTAAAAGCCGTCCTTCATCGCTTGCGATGAGGAACGGCTTTTTTGAAACCTAGTAGACCTTTATTCGACCAGTTCACCAATGCGTGGAATCCGGTCGAGCATCTCTGCGCCGTGGCGCGTATTGTTGTTCAATGCAATCGTCAGATCATTGCCGGCGGTGACACCGGGTCGATGGGTACCATTTGGCCAAAGAGAGGAATTGCTTACGTCGTATAAGTATCCTTCATAGGCGATGATTCCCCGACGGCCATCACGGCCATCAAATGCTGCGAGTTCTTCAAGGGTCAGCACCAACCACTCTGTTTCGCCGTTTTCACCATTTTCAGATACGATGTCATCGTTGTTGGAACCATTCTGCGGGGTCGTGTCGCTTTCGCAGGCAACCATCAGTGTGAACAGCATCATAAGACCTAATAGTAATATCTTCTTCATAGGATTGCACTCCTTTATAGATTATTTTGCACAATTTAATTATATCAAATATAAATTGATTCACATGGTGAAACGCAATACAAGTTATTGATTACGCTCACCTTAATCGTGAAGGGCGTTGAGGAGGGACTCGCATGCGTGTTTTCATCGGTGTTGACTTCAATGTGGACGTCAAACACTATTTGCAAACTGTTCAAACCTATATAAAGAGTACCGCGATTGGTGGTAACTTTACGAAGTTTGACAACTTTCACATGACCTTGCGCTATGTGGGACATGTCGAGCTCGCCGCGATTGATATACTTAGTGATATGCTTGATGATGTCACCACGCAGCAAAAAGCGTTTTCGATTACAATCGGTGACCTTGGTGCCTTCGGTAAAGGTGAGAAGAAGTTGATTTACGTGCCTGTGAAAACAGGGAAGGAACCGCTACTTAAGATCGATGCCGATCTTCGTCGCTCTCTCGATGCATTAGGGTTTGAGTATGACAGCAAAAAGCTGTTGCCACACGTCACTGTAGCACGTGAAGTGCGCTTCAACAACCAAATCAATCCTTCGATGCCGATGCCATTGTACACTGAGAAAATCCTCGTATCAGCCATCACACTTTTTGCCAGTGTTCGCCGTGAAGGCTTGTTGCAGTATGAACCTTTGCATCAAGCGAGGCTTGAGCCATGAAAGACCATCCAGCCACGGTTGTAGTCATAGGCGCGGCCAACATTGATATTTTTGCGCGTCCAAACACATCGCATACCATGTATGATTCCAATCCGGGTCACGTACATATTGCCCATGGTGGTGTGGGGCGGAACATTGTTGAGAATCTCGCTAGACTGGACATGAAACCACTTTTCCTTACAGCGCTCGCCGGCGATATGGATGGTGTGGCCATCAGGCAGTGTCTGGAAGATTTGGGGGCGACAGTGTGCGCCATTACCCACGCCCACAGCAACCGTTATGTGGCCATGCTCGATCAGAGGGGAGAGTTGTTGCTTGCGGTCGCTGACATGGCGGGTCTAGAAGTTATGGATGCCGATTTCTTGCATCAACATCGATCAGCACTCACCCAAGCCTCGTCTCTCGTGCTGGATGCCAATCTGCCTGATGTGACGTGGTCATGGTTAATAGAGCATGTCGCGACACCTATTTATGCGGATGCGATTTCGGTAGCTAAGGCAGATAGATTGAAACCCTATCGACAGAACATCCATACCTTGAAAGTTAATCGCTTTGAAGCATCGGTTTTGAGTGGGGAACATCCGGATGCCCCACCTGAAATGCACATCGCCGCCTTACTTGGATTTGGAATAACGGAAGTGTTTTTAACGCTTGGTGAACATGGGGCGATGCATGGCTCCTCACAAGGTATTCGCCATATGCCTAGCTTTATCAAACAAACGAATATCGTGAACGCAACAGGTGCGGGCGATGCATTCATGTCTGGGGTCATCTATGCTAACCAACATAAAAAAGATTCGCTTACCTATGGACTGGCCATGTCAAGCATCTCATTGAGAAGTCGTGATGCTGTCTCACCAGCACTGAATGTAAAAAGATTGGAAGATACAGTGAAGGAGGATTTATGATGCGACTTTTCATCCACCCCGAAGTCCAAGATGCCTTGATGAGAAAAAAAGCGATTGTCGCTTTGGAGTCGACCATCTTGTCCCATGGCATGCCTTATCCTGACAACATCGCCATGTCGAAACAAGTTTCAAGTACGATTCGCCAAGCCGGGGCTATTCCGGCGACGATTGCCGTCCTTGATGGCCGTTTGAAAGTCGGTCTTACACCCGAAGAAATAGAACGGCTTGCAAAGGGGGAAAAGGTGATGAAGCTGAGCAAACGCGATTTGGCGTTTGCGGTTTCTGAAGGTCAAACCGGCGCGACGACAGTATCCGCAACGATGCTGCTGGCGCATCAAGCTGGGATTCCAATCTTTGCGACCGGAGGAATCGGAGGTGTTCACCGCGGGGCATCGCAGTCATTTGATATTTCTCGGGATCTTGAAGAGTTGGCAAACTGTCCTGTCACGGTGGTGTGTGCCGGGGCAAAAGTGATTTTGGATCTTGGCCTGACCCTTGAGTATTTGGAAACTAAGGGCGTTGAGGTGATTGGTTATCAGACAGATTTCTTGCCAGCCTTTTACAGTCGAGAAAGCGCCTATCGACTTGAATACCGCTTAGAAACACCCAAGGCAGTGGCTCGGTTTATGCGGACAAAGCAACGACTCGGATTTTCAACAGGTACCGTGATTGCCAATCCGATTCCGCACGATGCGGCACTGCCGTATGTGGCGATGGAAACACACATTGAAAATGCCTTGATGGCAGCTTCAGAGGCAGGTATCTCTGGCAAGCAGGTGACGCCATTTTTACTAACTGCACTCAAGGAGAAGACGCAGGGTGCGAGTTTAGAAGCAAACATTGCACTCATGTTGAACAATGCTAAGTTGGCTGCTGAAATTGCTGTTCAGTATTGGAAAATGTAAAAAGATTACTAAAGTTAACAGTACATTTCAACCGTGTTATGCTACAATAGATACGGTTTACAACTAGGTTTGACAGGAGTGTGACACGATGCACAAGATAATGCTTATCCTGAGAACACAGCCAGCCTTGTTTGGCATGGCCTCCATTTTGACAGGGATAATCAGCCTTTGGGTATTCTACATCAGCCCACTGCCCTTGGGATTAGCAGTTTATGGACTCGTTAAAACAAAACACCGTCGTGATGACGGTCACCCAAGCCATGAAGCACTCGTCATGAACTTCATCGGTCTCGCACTGGGTGCATTTTCACTGATTGTATTGGTCTTTATCTTGGTGATAAGACTTGCGGCAGGTCTTTTGCCCGCATAATGACAAGTATCAGCGTGCTCTATAGTACAGTTGCATGCGGTGATTTTGGATTTCATCGGGTTACAGGTTGAAAACGATTTTGGGAAAAGGAGCATATTTGTATGATTTTATCCTTGCGCCCTGAAGTGTTTGGGCAAAAGCATCTTGCCGGGGTATTGTTTGTTTTCATGCTGATAGGTTTCGCGCTTTATCTGCTTATTCGCTATAGAACGCGACCGATGACGGTTTTGAAAGTTTCAAGTATCTTAATCATTGCTTTAGAAGTTGCCAAGTATCTCTATGTTGGTCGTGAACGGGGGCATCTTCCGGTTCATCAGTTCCCGTTTCAATTATGCAGCTACTCGCTTTATGCGATGCCACTTGTCGCATTTGGCCGGAAGAGATGGCGTGAAGCGGTTCTCCCCTTTGCCTTCGGTGTGGGTATGGTAGCGGCACTCCTTGTCTTTGCTTATCCGATTACGGTACTAGGCAATGCACCGTTTTGGTTTCCTATTGAGGGTGACTGGTTACCGTTTCACAGTTTCATCTATCACGGAGTCATGTTGTTCTTTTCCTTGTATCTTGTCTTGAGTAAGTGGTACAAACCTGTTTATTTTGACATTGTCAAAGCGTTCACCCTCCTCTTTATCGCTGTGGCTGTTTCGGGTGTGATGAATGTCGTTTTGGATACGAACTACATGTTTTTGCAAAATCCAACAGGCAATCCCCTAGCCGTTATATGGAATCAACACGGACGATTATGGTATTTTTTGAGTATGGTTGTCGTGGCGTTTTTATTGCTCGGTATTGTGTTTTTACCGTTTGCTAAAGTTCAAGTCATCCAAACGGATGGCCAACAAACTTTGGACTACACAGATTAGAAGATGCTTTGAAAAGGAGGGCGCTCTGTGTTAGTGTTAATCGGCCCCAGTGCCAGTGGTAAGACAGAAATTGCCCGTTTGCTCATCGAGCGTCACGGCTTCAAAAAAATGGTAACCTACACCACCAGACCCCCGCGGTTGCATGAAGTGAATGGCCGTGATTATCATTTTTTGAGCAAGAAAGAGTTTCTCGTCAAAGAGAAGTTGGACTTTTTTTTAGAGACGTCCTTTTATAGCGGTCATTATTACGGTACCGCGTTCAAGGATGCGGCGCATGACAAAGTTTTGATTGTCGACATCCGCGGTGCGCGTGCACTTTATGAAACTTTGAAAGATGCCATCATGATTTTTTTTATCAAGACGCCCGAATCAATCCGTCACGCGCGCATGGTAGCACGGGGTGATGCGAAGAACGATATTGCGACACGGCTAGCTTTTGATCGTGACTATTTCAACATCGAGGCTTTACCGCATGTCGACCGCATCATCGATAATAGTGATGCGGACCTCTTAGAACTAACTGAAGCAATATGTCGGGAATATCAAAGCGTCATGCGCGGTTGAGAGCATGACGCTTTCTTACTACATAGGCAAATCAAAACAAGTTTTGTAGTGAAAATGGTATAATTATAATAGACCATAAAGAGGTGATTGAGTATGAAAAAAATCGGAATTATCATGTTCATTTTCTTGAGTGCTTTCATCGTGACCGCGTGTACTATGGCGCCCTCGCGCACGCGCATTTTTTTCGTCGGTGTCGAGGATTTCGAAAGTGTGAATATCCGAGAAGACGGTTTCTATGAAATACCGGAGGTGAGCAAGGTCGGGTATGATTTTGCAGGATGGTATTTTGACAACGATTTCACAAGACCCTATGCCAATGACGGCAGCATCAGCGCCGCAACAACTTTATATGCACGTTTTGAAGCTCGAGCGTACACGGTGACCTTCATCTCAGAAGACTCGGTGCTTTTAGAGAGCAGTCAACGGTTTGCCGATCCCATTGAAGCACCGCAGCCAGACATCATGGCACATCGTGTGTTTGTCGGGTGGCGTGATGTCGCTGACGGCAGCTTGTTTACCGAAGGGGTGGTTCCGGCTCGTGACCTCACCCTTGAAGCCTTATATGAGTGGGTGTCTTATGCTGTAAATGTGACAGGGAAAGACGAGTCTTTCACCTTGACACATCAGGAGACTTTCAGCGATCTACCTGAACCAACCCGTGAGGGTTATATGTTTCAAGGGTGGTATTTTGACGCGATGTTCACTGAACCACTCGAACTGACAGCATCACCTGAAGATGACATCACGTTGTTCGCTCGGTTTGAGCCAGCAAGTTTTCAACTGGTTTTCAAGACGGAGAATGGCAACGTCATTGATCCTATGAGCATCCCTTATCAAAACACCATTACCTTGCCAGCTGAACCAGTACGTCCAGGTTATACTTTTGGCGGTTGGTACACCGATCCAAATTACGAGAACTATGTGTTTCCCGGTACGGTGATGCCAGCCAATAATCTGGTTATGTATGCCCGTTGGATTGAACAAAGTACCATAGAGGTGACCCAATCCTTGCAAACCGTTATCACCGACATGGTTGAGCGCGCGGCGTTGGCTTTTGTCGGCGTGCGAAATGATCGAGGCGACAATGGCGGTGGCACAGGGTCAGGTATCGTCTACAAGCATGATGGTGATCGTTATTATGTGGTGACGAACCATCATGTCATCGAGGATTTTGTCACCTTGACGCTCACCTATCAACGCTTCGGTATTTTGTTTGAGATTGAGTTTGCGGATATCGAGTTTATCGGCAGCGACCCGACCACAGACATTGCGGTACTATCCTTTACCAGTCCCGTTGCTTTTGAGGCCGTTGATTTTGCCGATAGCTATGCCCTTAAACTGGGACAGTTTGTATTTGCAATGGGCAACCCGCTCGGCTTTGACAACTTCGGAACCGTTACGATGGGGGTCGTTTCTGGCTTGACGCGATTTAAGCAACTCGATACGCTGAACACAGCCTTCATCCAACATGACGCCGCCATCAACCGGGGGAACAGTGGTGGACCGCTCTTTACGCTTGATGGTCATATTGCCGGCATCAATACCCTAAAGACGATGCGCGATTCACAAGGTGACGCGACCGAAGGGTTGGGCTTTGCCGTGCCAGCAAATACTGTGTTGCGCGTGGTCCGTGATTTGGAAAGTTTTGGTGAAGTGCGTCGCCCGTTCCTCGGGATTCTTGCCAATCCTGTTTATGGCACGTGCGGCCAGACCTTTGGTGTCTGCGTCACCGGGACGACACCGGGAAGCGCCGCAGAGGCGGCCGGTCTGAGGGAAAATGACATTATCACGGGTTACAAGACACAAAACCAAGACACGTTTGTTCCGGTTTTTAACTTTGATCAGTTGCGTGAAGTCATTCTCAACTCCCGGGTCGGTGATGTGGTTCAAATTCAGTTCATCCGCGATGGTGAGACGATCGAATCACCGGAGGTTGTGCTGGGTGTGCATCCCGATGATGCTTAAACACGCTGATTCATAACCGATTCGATTACTATAGGATGTTAAACCGCTTTCTTCTTTTTAAGGGAGCGGTTTTTTATTTGGCATTACACTGCACCAGTGAACAGCGGCATCTCAAGCAGTTTCGACTGTTTAGCTTTTTTGAAGACCTTGAGCAACGAGGCATCGACTGCTATAATAAAGATGAAATGAAAGGGGTGGTGTGATGCACAATCAAATCGTGTCGGCGAAGACGATGCGTGCGATGGATGCGCAAACATGTAAGCTTCATGCGATGACAGGGCTTGCTTTGATGGAGCGGGCAGGACGGGCTATTTTTTCGAAGTTATCAACGACTAAGCCCTGGTGTGAAACGCGCCCGCTGATTGTTTGTGGGCCTGGCAATAATGGTGGAGATGGACTTGTGGTGGCCGAAGCGTTGTTATTAGCAGGCATGGATGTGTCAGTTTGCCTCGTATCGGAAGATCAACACCTTAGTACGGAAAATCGGCAGGTCTATGAACGACTTAAAGACCGTGTGCATCGCATTCAAAGAAGCGAGGATATAGAGTGGCTCAAGCAGCAAATCAGCTGTCACGACTGGATACTCGAAGCGCTGTTTGGTATCGGTTTGACGCGCCCGATTGAAGGTGTATTCAAGGCGGTTGTGGCCTTATTGAATGCAAGTGGTAAATCTATCGTCAGTATCGATTTGCCCGCTGGACTACACACCGATAGCGGGCAAGTGCTCGGGATGGCCGTCAATGCGACGGAAACATGGGCTATTCAAGCCTTTAAGTTTGGCCATTTTCTAGCGGATGGCAAAGATTATTGCGGTCGTCTTGATTGTGTGGATGTGGGGATTGTTCCGGTTGAGACACCGTGGTTGCATCAGTGTCTGACTGAAGAAGATTTTCTCGGTAGATTCCCGATGCGAAAACAAAACGTGCATAAATATCACTTCGGTCATGTCCTAGTTTTTGGTGGTGATACATCGATGATGGGGGCCCCTGTTTTATCGGCGTTGGCGAGCATGCGTGGCGGCGCGGGTCTAGCGAGTATTGTTATGCCGGAACAGCTTCGATCCGCTTACACCTTTTCACAGCCGGAAATTATGATAAAGACCTATTGTTTTGAGGCGCTGCCTGAAACAATAGGAGAGCTTGACGAAAAAGAACTGAGTATTTTTGGACCGGGTCTAGGGAAAAAGACGCCAGCCTATGAACAGGTCATCGAACATATCATGCAACAACCACGCCCACTCATTATCGATGCCGATGGTCTGCACTATGCAAAGAGATGGCGGTCTGAACTTCTAGGCAAACCGTATGTTGTTATAACACCCCATGGCGGCGAGTTTAACCGGTTTTTCGATTTATCTTCAAGACAAGACAACGACGTGATTGCGACTGTGGAAACACTTATGCAAGACACTGAGGCCATCCTTGTTTTGAAAGGCCCGGTGACGCTGGTTGTACGTTCAGGTCGAGCGTGCTGGATACCGTTTGGTTCGTCGGTACTGGCCAAAGCGGGAACGGGGGATGTTCTTTCTGGACTGATTGCTGCACGTGCCGCTGTCAACACATCCTTGTTCGATGCCACGTGTGAAGCGGTTGCGCTTCATGCACAAGCTGGAAAATGCATCGAACGACGCCACGGCCGGGAAGGTTTGGTTGCTAGTGACCTGTTAGCAGTCATGCACACGGCCTTTCGCAGCCTACATGATGGGACGGAATAGGCAGGTTCTTTAGAAGATTTTCAGGCAAACCTTCTCTTATGAAAGCGCTATAGATATCGTATGGCCTTCATGCTATAATAAAAGGATAGTCCTAAAGCTATTTTAGAGTTAATAATCAGCGATATGGGGTGAAAATTTGATTGAAGGAATCGTTTTGGCAGCGGGCATGTCACAACGTGCTGGCAGCAACAAGCTACTTTGGATGGTTGAGGGTCGGACACTCATCGAGCATGCCTTACATGGCATGGCACCCCATGTAGAGCATATTTATGTGGTCACGGGACCCTATCACGCTGCGCTGACATCACAGCTCATCCATTGGAGCAATATCACGCTGATCTACAATGACCAACATCTTCAGGGTATGTTCACATCGGTCAAGAAGGGTGTGGCTTTCAGTCATCCATGCAGTGACGTACTCATCTTGCCTGGAGATTGCCCCTTTGTAAAAGATACGACCTATCTAGCCATGGCAAAGCCGCATGAGACGATGGCGGTACCCCGCTATGATTCACGCCGTGGCCACCCGATTTTTATCCCAAGTCGCCTCAAAGCGCCGTTACTTCTTGAACCGGATTCATCGCATTTGAAACATTTCCGTAATACCCATGGTTTCGTGGAAATCCCGACCGACGATGCACACATCATCATTGATATAGATACCATCGAAGACTTCAATCAAAGTCTCGATGCGACACGAAAGGATGAGCGCCTTTGATACACATTGAACAGTATCACAAAGTAGATTCGTTAGAAGAAGCCTATCGCTTGCTTCAAAAATATGAGACCGCTGTTTTGCTTGGTGGTGGCGCCTGGATACGAACAGGATCGAAACCGCTTGAACATGTCATCGATCTCAAGGGTCTTGGTTTGGATACCATCATCGAAACGAAAGATTCGCTGAGTATCGGGGCGATGGTATCGCTACGAGCAATGGAGACGCACGCCGGTATCCGTCAACTCGGTGGTGGTTTTTTGAGCGAAGCCTTGTCGCAAATTCTCGGCGTGGCCTTTCGAAATACGGCCACAGTCGGTGGGAGCATCATGGGGAAGTTTTCCTTTTCTGATTTGCTTACGCCGTTGCTGATGCTGGATGTGACCTTACAGTTTTACGATGCGGGACCGATGCGTTTGACGACGTTCTTGGCTCAGCGCGGACGCCTCAAAGACATTCTTCAAGCCATTACTATCGAAAAGAAAGCGTGTCGTGCGATGTTTAAGAAAGTCGCCAACACCGCTTTGGACTTTTCGATTGTCAATGTCGCGGTTGCCATAGTGGAAGGGCGTTACCGGATTGCTGTTGGGGCACGACCTGGCACGGCCATCTTGGCCGAGTCGGTCATGGCATGGCTTGACACGGTCGAATCGCCTACAGAAGCCACTTGGAAAGAAGCGGGCGAAAAAGTGGTTGAAACCATCAAACTGGGCACGAACCAACGCGCCCATGAAAGCTACCGACAACAACTGGTCAAGACATATGTAGCACGTGGATTGAAAGAGGTGAGTGGTTCATGAAAATCAAATTTATGCTCAATGATCGGTCGCAAACTTGGCATACTGAACCTGGTGAATCCCTTCTTGATTTACTGAGACGACATCATGTGGTGAGTGTCAAAAAGGGTTGCGATGGCTCAACGTGCGGTGTCTGTACGGTTTTGATGAACCAAAAGCCGGTATTGGCTTGCACGGTTTTGGCCGTGCGGTGCGCGGGAGAACACATCCATACGGTTGAAGGATTGGCCGATGAAGTGGAAAAAATTAGTGAAGCCTTTGGCATTGAAGGGGCCGATCAGTGCGGTTTTTGTAATCCGGGCATCGCCCTGGCGCTTTATGCATTGAAAGCGGAACATCCTGAGGCTGATGCAGCGGAAATCAAGCAATATCTTGAAGGACACCTGTGCCGCTGTTCGGGTTATCAATCGCAAGTCAAGGCCGCCTTGCGTTATTTAGGGGAAGCATCATGAAAGTTGTGAATCAATATGTGCCATCTGTCGATGGCAAAGGCATTATGCTTGGACGTCCCGCCTATACCGATGATCTTGCCGCACCGGATGCGTTGATTGTCAAGGTATTGCGCAGTCCGCATGCATTTGCGAAAATTGTCGCGATTGACACCCAAGCGGCCGAAGCCCTTGAAGGTGTCGAACTGGTTTTGACGCACAAGAACGTCCCACGCAAAGCGTTTACCCGTGCGGGTCAAGGATACCCGGAGCCTTCACCCCATGATAAGTTTGTTTTGGATACATATGTCCGCTATGTTGGCGATGAAGTCGCGGCGGTTGCGGCCATCGATGAAAAAACGGCACAAAAGGCATTGGGTTTGATTGTCGTTCAGTATGAAGTGCTCGAGCCGGTCCTCGATTTTGAATCGGCCATTGATCACGCCAGCATCATCCACCCTGAAGAAGGCATTCGTGAAATGTTTCCGACGGGTTTTGAACCCAAGCGCAACATTGCAGCCGCGTATGACATGCATGTTGGCAATGTTGAAGCCTCTCTCGCATCATGCGATGTGGTCGTCCGTGAAACATTCCATACACAGGCTCAAGCCCATGCCATGATGGAGCCTCATACAGTCAACGCCCGTATGGACTACCAAGACAGGCTGTTGATGTACTCATCGACCCAAACACCCTTTCATGTGCGGCGGATTTTGTCTCAGGCGCTTGATGTGCCAATCAGTCGCATACGGGTTATCAAACCACGGGTTGGCGGTGGTTTTGGTGGCAAACAGGCACTGCATGGCGAAATGTTGGTCGCCTTGACAACGCTCAGGACACGCAAACCTGCGAAGATGGTCTTTACCCGTCAGGAAGTATTTGAGTCATCGTATTCTCGGCATCCCATGCGCATTGATATCGCACTTGGCGCGATGAAAGACGGAACACTCAAAGCCATTGACTGCCGGATCCTTTCCGATACCGGAGCGTATGGTGAGCATGCCTTGACAGTGTTTATGGTGGCAGGTTCAAAAGTCCTGCCGCTATATAACAAAGTCGATGCGGTTCGTTTCGGAGGCCAAGTCGTCTACACCAACAAGACACCTGCCGGTGCTTATCGCGGTTATGGCGCGATTCAGGGAAATTTTGCCTTGGAGTCCGCTGTCGATATGTTATGTGAACGTCTTGAAATCGATCCGATTGTGTTCAGACGGAAAAATATGATTGCCGAAGGCGAGTCAAGCCCGATTTTCGAAATAATGGGTGAAGGGACAGAAGGTACAGCGATGTCCATGGAAACTTGTAAACTCGATACGTGTGTCTCGCGAGGGTTGACGCTGATTGATTGGCATAAGAAATATCCCCGGCAAACATTGCCAGACGGACGAATCAAGTCTGTCGGGATGGCCATCGCCATGCAAGGCAGCGGTATCCCTTACATTGACATGGGAGCCGCCACCATCAAACTGAATGACGACGGTTTCTACAACTTGATGGTGGGTGCAACAGATATCGGTCAAGGTAGCGATACCATCCTGACACAAATCGCCGCCGAGGTCCTCATGACAACCGTCGATCGTGTCATTGTCTATTCCTCGGATTCTGATTTGACACCATTTGATGCAGGCGCTTACGCATCCAGCACGACGTATGTTTCGGGAAATGCCGTGCTTGCGGCAGCGGAGAAGATGAAGGGCATGTTACTTGATGAGGCAGCTCGGGCCTTAGGTTGTGATCGTGAATTAGTACGCTTTGACGGTGCGACCTTTACCGCTGACTCGGGCGAAAACATCTCCTTGTCTAAACTGTCTAACCGGCTATATTACAACGAAGATCAGCAACAGCTGACCGCAACGGCCAGTTATGTTGGCACCAAGTCACCCCCGCCCTTCATGGCCGGCCTCATTGAGATTGATCTCGATCCTGAAACCGGTGAAATCGACATTGTCGACTATGTCAGCGTCGTGGATTGTGGGACGGCTATCAACCCAAAACTGGCCATTGGTCAAATTGAGGGTGGTATCGTACAAGGTTTGGGGATGGCCCATTTTGAAGCAGTTAAGTATACAGCACAAGGACGCTTGATTTCAAATGACTTTCTATCGTACAAAATACCAACGCAACGATCTGTCAAAAATCTTCAGACGGAAATCGTTCACAGTTATGAACCAAGCGGGCCCTTTGGCGCGAAGTCGGTCGGTGAAATAGGAATTGACACCCCACCCGCTGCGCTAGCGAATGCAGTGTATAACGCCACAGGCGTACGCATCACCTCATTGCCAATCACGGCAGAAAAAATCATGGCGGGCATCGCCGCCAAAAAAGGAGAGCAATCACTATGAAAAAAGCATATCGTTGGACAGATGTCGTCTTTATTGGCGGACTTTGGGGCATTCTTGAGGCCACGTTAGGTTATGGACTTCAGTTTTTACCGGCTTGGTTTTCTGGGAGTGTCATGTTTCCTATCGGTGCGGCCATATTGATGATGGCCTATCGTCGTCACGGTTCAAGCCGGATGCTTGTGTACATTGGCCTGGTTGCCGCAACCATTAAAGCCGTCAATCTGTTCATGCCGGGATTGCCTCCGGTTAGAACGTATAACCCGATGATTGCCATCATGCTACAAACAAGTCTTGTCGCTGTGGTGTTGCCACGCTTGCAAAAACAGCCCATTGTCGAAAGTGCACTGGCCATTGTCGGCGTCAGTATCGGTTGGCGGATCCTATTCATGCTGAACAACTCGTTGAATGTCGCGCTGACTGATAACACCATCTTTTACGTGATGAATGTAGACAATCTCATCGGCTTTGCCCTGTTGTTGGGTTTGGTTGGCGCTGTTTTTGCCATCCTGCTGTTTGAAGGGGCGCGTCGCATGGATGTTTCACGCCTTAAAGCCATGCGCTTTCACCCGACTGCAGCACTTGGCATGGTGGCAATCGCTGTGCTGTTGACTTGGTTCTTGTAAGTTTGCACCCGAAAGGAAACCACTATGGATAGCCTGTTTGAAAAAATATATCATACCCGTCAACAAGGCCAAGACATGGTGCTTGTGACCGCCATTGAAAAAGAAGGCGAGGGACCGGTTGAAGTCGGCAAGAAAATGCTCGTCTATGAAGATGGCACCTCATTTGGCACCGTAGGGGGTGGGGCGTTGGAATTGTTCGCACAAAAAAAAGCGCAAGAATTGTTCAAAACCCGTCGCCCCGTCACGGAAAAGTATGTTCTCGAGCAAGGGAAAGTCGTTGAGAATGCCAAGACATTACCGATGATTTGCGGGGGTTCGGTGACGTTCTTCTATGATTTTATCGGTGTAAAAAACCATGTCCACCTGTTTGGTGCGGGTCATGTTGGTCAGGCCCTCGCCAATGTTTTAAAACCGCTGAACTTTCACATTACGGTCATCGATGATCGACCCGTCATACTTGAAACGTTTGCCCATGCCGATCACAAAGTTTTGGGCCCGTTCATCGAGCATATTGACAAGGGCGGCGTCAAACCGGGGCACTATGTTGTTGTTTGTACGCCATCACACCGTTATGATTACCATGTACTCAATCGCTTGCTTGAAAGTAAGATTGATGTGGGATATATGGGCATGTTGTGTTCACCTTCTAAACTCAAGGATTATCTGGCTAAGACACGTGACACCTTTGGTCAAGACATCAATCTGAGCGGTTTTTATTCGCCTATCGGCCTTGACATCGGAGGCGGCTCACCCGAAGAAATAGCTATTTCAATTGCCGCCGAGCTGTTGGCGGTTCATCACGGCCGCACCACCATTCGACACATGCGGGAACTATTGGATGCTGACGATCGTTACTGGTAGTCAAAATAGCGGGAAGACCACAGCCTTGCTCAAACACTTTAAGCAACATGGACACGGCGACGGATTTGTGGCCATCAAACACTTTTTTGGTGCGCAAATCACTGGTTTTTCTGCGCAGCGGCTCAGCAACGGTGAAACACAACGCCTTGCCGTCCATGATACGGTTGGTGAAGTCGACTTTGACATAGGGTGTCGAATGGGACCGTATGCATTCAGTCGTTCAACCTTGCGTTGGATCGATGAGGTGGTGGCACTGCTGGTCGCAAAGCGAGTACAACCCATTTATCTTGATGAGATAGGCAAACTCGAGCTCAACGGAGAAGGCTTGGACAAAGCTTTGCGTATTGTCTTATCAAGCGGACTTGATGCCGTGATAAGTGTTCGAACCGATTTGCTTTCAACCGTTGTCAAGCACTACAATCTGAAAGACTACTTACACGAATCTGTGGACATAGAGAGGGGATTGAAACATGTATGATTTGGCGATTATGAACGGGAACGTTTATACACCCGAGGGCTGGAAAAAGACGAACATCTATGTCAAAGAAGGTCGGATTGCCAAGCTTGACATAGAAAAATATGAAGCGGATGACTATGTTGATGCAACCGATTTAGAAGTCTTACCGGGTATCATCGACCCCCATGTCCATTTCGAACTAGCAGTCGGCAATCATCGTTCAGTGGATGATTTTCACACGGGAAGTATTTCAGCTGCATACGGTGGGGTGACCAGTTTTATTGACTTTCTCGACCCTGTCAGTCATCACAGTGATTTGGAGAAAGCTTATGAGAAACGACTTGCACTGGCGCAAAAAAGCGTTGTCGATTATATGTTTCATGCGACACTTGCCAATCCGCAAGGGGATTTGGAAGCTTTTGTCAAAAATATGAAGCAACTGGGTATTGATACGCTCAAAGTGTTCACCACCTACTCTGAAACCGAACGTCGTACTTCCGATGAGGCCATCTTAACGTTGTTGTCGTTGACGAAAATATACGATTTCATGTTGCTGGTCCATGTTGAAAATGATGATTTGATCCATCACGATGCCACGTTTACCCACGCGGATTTATCTAAAAGTCGTCCAAGTATCAGTGAAACCATTGAAGCCCTCAAACTTGCGGAGTTTACCCGTCGGACCGGGGGTTCTATGTATATGGTTCATCTCAGTAGCGGACGGACACTTGAAGCACTAAAAAACTACTATCCCAAACTGATCAACACACAGTTTTTCATTGAGAGCTGTCCGCAATATTTCACCTTCAACCATGATCGATTGCAAGACGATCTAGGCCATCTATTTACCATGGCCCCACCATTGCGAAGCGAAAGTGAGCGGTTATTATTGCATCGTCTTGTCAATGAGGTGTATACAATCGGGACCGATCATTGCAGCTTCATGGCAACACAAAAAGCGGTACCGACCCTTGCGGAGTTGCCGCTTGGGGTGGCGGGTGTAGAACATGCCCTGCCTGTGATGCGCGCCCATTTTGGTGACGGAGTGCTTGACAAGATGACCCGGCATGTTGCTGAAGTGCACCGCTTACGTCGTAAAGGCCAGCTACATGAAGGCTACGATGCGGACATCATCATTGTCGATCCGTCATTTGAAGAACCTGTCTCTGATCATCATGGTGCGACGGATCATACTATCTATAAGGATGTTCCGCAAAAAGGCAAAGTGATTTCTACGATGGTACGAGGGCGTTTCGTCATGCGCCGTCGTCAGTTTCTCGGCACGCACGGAAGTTTGATTAAAGGGAGGCGATCTTGATGCCGATTGCAATCACCGATGTCACCCTCTATGATTTCGAACAGTTCATTGAAGACGGGTACATCGTGTTTGATGAGACCATCCTCGAAGTGGGAAGGATGGCAGACTTCAAGGCAGGTGACAACACATGTATTGACGGTCGCGGCCACTGGGTCATGCCAGGATTGGTGTGTGGGCATACACACATCTATGCTACATTCGCTCGGGGTCTCGCTTTGCCATTTAATCCCGTTGACTTTCAGGACATTCTCGATCAACTTTGGTGGAAAGTTGATCGCCACCTAACATTGGAGAGTATTTACCAAAGCGGTTTAGTCAGCGGAATGGACTTTTTGAAGAATGGCATTACCACCGTCATCGACCACCATGCAAGCGGCGAGGTTAAAGGGGCATTGAAACAGCTTCAAAGGGCGCTGACCGAAACACTACCCATGCGCGCGGTTTTGGCTTTTGAGACCAGTGATCGGTTTGATGTCGCCTCAGCGATTGCGGAAAACACCCAGGCCATCGAGCAACAAGTCCCAACAAAAATGGCGGCGCTTTTTGGTCTGCATGCGTCCATGAGTCTCTCTGAATCGACTTTAAAAGCCGTTAAGGCTGTCTTAGGCGACCACCCTATTCATATCCATGTTGCGGAAAGTTCGCTGGATCAGCAACAGGCCTTGCACCATTATGGTGAGCGTGTCGTCGAGCGCCTTGACCGTCATGGTCTACTCAATCCCGGCAGCATTCTTACCCACGCCATTCATGTCGATGACCATGAACTCAAACGCATTCAGGAACGCGGATGTGTCATTGCCGTCAATGTGTCTTCAAATATGAACAACAGTGTCGGTTTGCCAGACATCCCGGCGTTTTTGAATCTGGACATACCAGTTATTCTTGGCAACGATGGTCTTTCTTTTGGCATGGCGCATGAGTACTTGAACCTTGTCTATGCCATGCATCACAAGAAAAATTCACCCACGTCCCTTGATCTTGGCGATCTTCAACGAATGATTCGACAAACGTACACCTATGCATCTGAACGGCTTGGCATCGAACTGGGTGTTTTACGTCAAGATGCAGCGGCTGATTTGCTCATGATTCCCTACACTGCCCCGACGCCACTCGATGAAACGAACGCTTTTGGGCATCTGTTTTATGGTCTCTTTAACGCGTTCAAACCCAAGCATGTTTTCACATCTGGAAAACAGGTTGTTCGTGATTATGATTTGAGTGACGCCCATCAGAAACTGTATGCTGAAGCCAAACATGAGGCAGAAAAACTATGGAATCGGATAAGAGAGGAGGCAGAGTGATGTCACAACTGAAGACGATGTTTGACCAACTTGTACTCGCCAATCCGCTCATGCCAGCATCCGGCCCACTAGTCGGTGATGACAAGAAGATGCAGTTTTTGCAAGATGCTGGTTGTGGTGCGATTGTCACGAAAACCATCTCCACGCAGTCACCAAAAATTCCCAAACCTTGCATCTATGGCGATAAGCAGTATGTCATGAACAGTGAACTTTGGAGCGAGCACGACTTGGATTGCTGGATCCATGATTTTTTACCCAACTATCAAAAAACCAACGATCGACCGCTGATTATCAGTGCCGGTTATACAAAGGAAGATATGGAGATACTCATCCCGGCGCTTGATCCATTTGCCGATGCCTTTGAGATTTCCACGCACTATGTCGGGACCGACCTCAAGGTCATTGCCGAAACGGTCACCACCATTCGCCGCCATACGACGAAGCCGGTATACATGAAAATCAGTCCGCACATCCCCGACCCGGGGGCCTTTGCCAAAACGATTAAGGCCGCGGGTGCAAACGGTATTGTTGCCATCAACTCTCTTGGTCCTACTTTGCACATCGATCTCAAGGACCGGGCCATACGCTATGGCAATGACAGCGGTTTTGTCTGGATGAGCGGACCGGCCATCAAACCCGTGGCACTTGCTACGGTACGAACGTTGCGACAAGCTGAACCGGATCTGACCATCATCGGTGTCGGTGGCATTGCGACGGCTGAAGATGTGCTTGAGTTTATACTCGCTGGCGCTGATGCTGTGCAAATGCTATCGGCTGCTTTGATTAAGGGGAAAGACTTGTACGCGAAGATTCTTCGTGATCTGCCTGATGCACTCAAACGCTATGGCTTTGACAGCATTGAGTCTGTTAGGAAGACGACACTTAAAAACGACGTGGTCTATCAGGCTTCCGTGCCGGTACTCATTGAAGAAAAATGTATCGAATGCATGTTGTGTGAGAAAGTGTGTCCGTATTTTGCCATCACCTTCAAAGATAAGATAACTTTTGATGAATCGGTGTGCTTCCGTTGTGGTTTGTGTGTCAGTAAATGCCCAACACAGGCCATTGTCATGCATTGAGGAGGTTTTTATGAAAGATATTAGTCGTTCCGTTCCCAAAGAAGATCACGAGGAGAAAGTATCGGGTCGCGCATTGTACGTTAGCGACATTCAGATGGCGGACATGCATTACGCGAAGACGGTACGTGCCGATCGACCGCACGCACGCATCCGTAATATCCGGCTTCCCGAACTGCCCGAAGGCTATGTCGTTGTCGATCACCATGACATACCGGGTGCGAATCATGTCAACATGATTTTTGAAGATTGGCCTGTTTTTGCGGATTCGGTGGTACGACACGTGGGTGAGCCCATCATGCTTGTGTGTGGCAAGGATAAACAGATTATTCAATCAATTTGCGATGAAATAGTCATCGAGTATGAAGATCTCGAACCTGTTTTTGATTTGCAAGAAAGTGTCGTGCACAAATCTTTTCAAAAAGGCGATGCCGCGGCCGCTTTTGCCCGGGCTGACCAAGTGGTTGAACGTGTCTATGAAACAGGCTATCAGGAACAAGCCTACATAGAGCCTCAAGGATTTGTCGGGTATCTTGAAGGGGAAAAGAAAGTCACGTTGATTGGTTCTATTCAATGTCCTTATTATGTCAAGAACGCCGTCATCAAGACTTTGGCGTGCGACCCAGAAGACGTACGTGTCATTCAGGCTGCCGTAGGCGGGGCATTTGGTGGCAAGGAAGAGTTTCCATCTTTGATCGGTTGTCAGTTGGCCGTTGCGGTTCATAAACTGAAAAAACCAATCAAAATCATCTATGAGCGTGAAGAAGACATGATTGTCACGACCAAGCGTCATCCTTCTAAAACAACCATGCAAGCCGCCCTTGACAGTGCGGGTCGCGTGCTCGCCATCAAAGCCCATGTGGCTCTTGATGCCGGTGCTTACATTGGTCTTAGTGGGGTCGTGCTCTCACGGGCTATGCTTGCGGTGACCTCCGCCTATACCATCGACCACCTTGATGTCAAAGGAGACGTGTATCTGACCCATACCGTACCCAACGGTGCCTTCCGTGGTTTTGGTGCCCCACAGATGATCTTCGCCATCGACATGTTCATGCATCATCTGGCCAAGCATCTTGGTAAGGACCCCTATCAGTTCCGTAAAGCACACCAAGCAAAACAAGGTGATCGAACTGCCACAAGTGGCATCTTTCGCGATCCGATTCTCATGGATGCCATGGTTGAAAAGGCAACCAGTATGTCCGACTACCATCGCAAGCAAAAAGACTACGCTTCGCCTGATGTGTACCGGGGGATTGGCATGAGTTGGTTTTTGCATGGGTGTGGCTTCACAGGTAGCGGTGAGAGTGATCATATCAAGGCCAAGGTGCGTCTACGCAAGAGTGATACGGACCACGTGTATGTGCTTGTCGCAGCCGTAGACATGGGACAGGGGGCTAAGACAACGCTGAAGAAAGTGGTGGTTGAAACGCTTGGTGTTCCTTATAATCAAGTTACTTTCGATGATCCAGACACGGATGCGGTACCCGATTCGGGTCCAACCGTGGCCAGTCGCACGGCGATGATCGTCGGAGGTTTGCTTGCACAAGCCGCCCAAACCCTCAAAGAAACATGGAAAAGAGGCGAAACACAAGTGGTTGAAAAAACGTATCGCCAACCGGAGTTTGTTATTTGGGATGAGAAAACATTACGTGGCGACGCGTACCCTGCCTACTCATGGGGGGTCAATATTGTCGAGGTGAGCGTATCACCTGTCACTTATGAAGTCAAGGTAGAAAAAATTTGGAGTGTTTATGACGTCGGTAAGGCACTTGACGAACGGATTGTTCTCGGGCAGGCCGATGGTGGTATCGCTCAAGGTGTCGCCTATGGGTATCTTGAAGTTATGCGCCATCATGGTGGACACATTCAGCACAAGAACATGACCGATTACATCATTCCAACAGCGGTTGATATGGCTCCGACTGAAACCGTCATCTTTGACAATCCCTATGCGCTTGGCCCCTATGGTGCTAAGGGCGTAGGTGAGTTGTCACTTGTTGGAGGCGCACCGGCCGTAGCGATGGCGATTGAACAGGCTATAGGCCGTCCGATTCAAAAAATCCCCGCTACCCCGGAAATGATTATGGAGTTGATGCGTGATGAAACCCATTAAATTTATCTTGAATGACCAACCGGTTGAAGCCCATACCAATCCATCAAGACGATTGCTCGATGTATTGCGCGGCGACTATGGTCTCACGGGTTCAAAAGAAGGCTGTGGCGAGGGTGAGTGCGGGGCATGCTCCGTCTTGCTGGACGGGTATGCGGTAAACAGCTGTATTTTGCCCCTTGCAAGCGTAGAAGGCCGTCACGTCACCACCATCGAAGGGTACGCAAAAACCCAACGTTTTGCTGTGGTTAAAGCGGCGATGGGGGATGAAGGTGGGTCACAGTGTGGCATTTGTACACCGGGTTTCATGATTGCGATTGAGAGCTTGCTGAAGAAGAACCCTAAGCCGTCTGAACAAGAAATCAGAACCGGCCTAGCGGGAAATCTTTGTCGCTGTACCGGTTACAACATGATTGTCAAAGCGGTTCAAAAGGCTGCGAAGGTAGGTGAGGGGCTGTGGTAAGACATGTGATTCCAAGTTCATATCGTGAGGCGCTCGTTCATTTGCGTGACGGCAGTTTCCATATTGTGGCCGGTGGGACGGATATCATGTTGAAATATCGCAATGCTGCCGATTTGCCACCTCGTTTTGAACGGGATGTGCTCTATGTGCTCAATCTCGATGAACTGAAGTATATCCACGTTGAAGAGGGTGTCTGGCGCATCGGTGCCCTGACCGCCTATGAAACGTTGCTTGACCATCCGGAAATACCGGATGTGTTTAAATCGGCCTGGATCGATATCGGTGGACCGGGACTGCGCCATGTCGCTACATTGGCCGGCAACATCGCCAATGCATCTCCAGCAGCGGATGGCATTATGCCGTTATACCTTTATGATGCCCAAGTCGTGCTTGAAAGTTGTGCTGGATCCCGGACGTTGCCAATTGATGCGGTCATAACCGGACCTAAACAGACTGCAATCGGTCCGCAGGAAATGATTCGCGAAATCATTGTGCCCAAACACGACTTTGACGTGGCTACTTGGGTCAAAGTCGGCACCCGAAAAGCCGACGCCATCTCGAAAGTGTCTTTCTGCGGTGCCATCAAGGTCGAGTCAGGTGTGATCAAAGATCTCCGCTTGACACTGGGTTCGGTCGCGCCGACCGTCATACGGGCAAGAGATCTTGAGGCCACGGTCAAAGGCATTACGCTTACTGCGCTTGAAGCGCGCCTCGATGCCTTGCTTGATGCTTATGCTGCACGCATTCGTCCCATTGACGACCAACGCTCAACCAAACACTACCGTCAACAAGTTGCCCGTAACTTGATTGAAGATTTTCTCAAACAACAAATTCGTAAAGGATGATGCCCATGGACCCAAAACATGCCATGAACATAGCCCGTGGTCTAAAAAACGCCAGCCGTGTTTTGAAAAATGCCAAGATTGTCAATGTCTACACCGGCGAGATTGAAAAAGGTGACATTGCCATGGAAGATGGCGTGATTGTCGGTGTGGGCGCATACAAGGGTGTCGAAGAAATTGATGTAAACGGGCGCTATGTCGCCCCCGGTTTCATCGACGGTCATGTCCACATTGAATCCTCGATGCTCACCCCGCCAGCATTCGCTAGTCTCGTTGTACCTAAAGGGACGACGACCATCATCGCAGACCCACATGAAATCGCCAACATCAGTGGTATTGATGGCATACGATTCATGGTTGAAAGCAGTCGCGGTTTACCTCTTGAAGTGCATGTGATGATACCTTCCTGTGTCCCGGCTACGGCCCATGAAAACAACGGAGCGACCATCGATGTCAGTGATATCGAAGCACTGAAGCATACCGAAGGCATATTAGGACTTGGCGAAGTGATGGATTACCCTGCAGTCTTAGAGGGCCAAAAAAGCGTCCATCAAAAAATCGCCGCTATGCGCGGTTGCATCATTGACGGTCATGCCCCAGATATTGTGGGCAAAGATTTGAATGCTTATGTTTTAGCCGGGGTGATGACCGATCATGAGTGTACGGTTATCGATGCCATGCTCGACCGTATACGGCGGGGCATGTATGTTCATCTGCGCGAAGGATCGGCAACCCGGAACGTGGCCACTTTAATTCAAGGTGTGACAAAAGACAATCTGCATCGCACGCTCTTTTGCACCGATGACAAACATCCTGAAGATATTCTCAAGGAAGGTCATATCAACTACAACATTAACTTGGCCATTAAACACGGTTTAGCGCCTGTAGATGCCATACGCATGGCTACACTCCATGCGGCGCAATGCTATCGCCTTGATCATCTTGGGGCCATCGCCCCTGGAAAACAAGCTGATTTGGTTGTTTTTGATGACTTATACAATATTCAGCCGATCGATGTCTATAAACGTGGTGTTTTGGTTGCAAGTCAGGGAAAGGCGCTTTTTAAAGCGGATACAGTCAAACATACGGCTGTGACACAAACTGTCAACATCAAGAAAGACACTGTGAACTTCGCGTTGAAACTTCAATCCGAACAGGTTCACGTGATTGGCTTGATTCCGCAAAACATTACCACCGAGAAACATGTGCGCACCGTTAAGGTTGAATCCGGCGCATTCAGCTATGACCCAGATCGCGATATCATGAAACTTGCCGTGATCGAACGCCACCGAGCCACCGGCAACATGGCACTTGGGCTTGTTGAAGGGTTTGGCTTCAAAGGGGGTGCGCTGGCTATGACCATCGCCCATGACTCGCATAATATCATCGTTGTCGGAAGTGATGATGCATCTATGCATGCAGCTGTCGAAAGAATTGTTGAGATTCAAGGGGGTATTGTACTAGTTGAGAACGGGTTAGTGATCGATCAATTGCAGCTTGAAATCGGTGGCATCATGACCAATCAAGCGGTCGAAACAGTTCAAGGTGCTTTGAAGCGCATGCACAATACGTTGATGCGCATGGGTCTGGCCAAGTCAGTGGATGACCCGTTCATCTCATTGTCCTTTTTGGCGTTACCCGTCATACCCAAGCTCAAATTGACAGATATTGGCTTATTCGATGTGGAGCAATTTGCACACGTCTCCATTGAGGTGGCATCAAACAATGGCGATTAAGACAGGTCCATATGTGATTGGCTTCCGGTGCATGCAGTGTCAGGAAACGTACCAGCGCGATATGACAGCGATGCGTTGTCCTAATTGCGGAGACACGGGCATTTTGGATGTCTTGTTCGATTACGATGCATTGAGAGAACAACTTCCGTGTCCTGAAGTTTTGCAGCAACGCCCATTTGATGTTTGGCGCTACCGTGAACTTTTGAGCATTCCTGTACCTGCTGAACCTAGCACATTGCACGTCGGTGGCACACCGCTTTATCGTTCCCAGGACAGTGTGAAAAAATGGGGTCTAAAGACGTTGTACATCAAGGATGAGGGTGTCAATCCGACCGGCTCGCTCAAAGACCGGGCCAGTGTGATGGCCGTGGTGCATGCTAAAAGTCTCAGTCAGTCGATTGTGGCCTGTAGCTCAACGGGGAATGCGGCGTCAAGTTTGGCCGGTCAAGCCGCAAAAATGGGTCTTAAAACGGTTATATTCGTGCCAGAACGAGCCCCAATTGGTAAACTCAACCAACTGCTGGTTTATGGTTCTCATGTATTCAAGGTGCGCGGTGACTATCAGGCAACGTATGCACTTTCGCATGAGGCCATCAAAACCTATGGCTGGTACGATCGCAATGCAGCCGTCAACCCACATCTCGTCGAAGGGAAGAAAACGGTTGCGTATGAAATCATTGAGCAGCTTGGTGGTGACGTGCCGGATTGGGTGATTGTTTCAGTCGGTGATGGCTGCACCTTGGCTGGTTTATACAAAGGTTTCTATGACTTATTCAAACTCGACCGTCTTACGCACATACCTAAACTGTTGGGGGTTCAAAGTGCCGGTTGTGCGCCGCTTTATGAGGCTTGGCAATCAAAACAGCCCCTTGAGGCGACTCAAGAAAACACGTTGGCTGACAGTATTGCCGTCGGCGTACCACGAAACGCCTTGAAAGCACTACATGCCATCGAGCAAAGCACCGGGGCATTCATTACTGTCTCCGATGATGCCATTTTAAGTGCGATCAAGCAACTTGGTCGTCACGAAGGCATCTTTGCTGAACCGGCTTCATCCGCTGCCTTTGCCGGTTTACTTAAAGCACAAAGCACAGGACTGATTGCAAAGCAGGATCGCGTTGTGGTCATCCATACCGGCAACGGTTTGAAAGATCCAGACGGTGCACGCAAGGCTGTTGGCGACGTGACCTGCATCGATGCGGATTTTGCTTCATTTGAAAACACCTGGAACATGAAGGAGTGACAATTATGGCAAACGTACCATATGGACCGACGTATGACGAAATGCTCCACCCCGATACCATCGAAAAAGATCTGCGTGAGCAAGCACTTAAAGCGCGGAAAAATGAACGTGATCCATTGAACTTGTTTAACATTACTTGGAAGAATGAAACAGGTGAGGTCAGGAAAATCGTCTTACCCAAAGCGTTGACAGGTGTCGATGCGAATATTGTCGTGTTGCTTGGCAAAGACTTTCCCTCCGGCTCTCACAAAGTCGGACCGGCATACGCCACGTTGATTGAAGGTTGCGTCGATGGGACACTGATTCCTGGCGAACGCACGATATTAGGCCCTTCTACGGGTAACTTCGGTATCGGTGTCTCCTATATTTGCCACCTCATGGGCTATGACGCGATTGTTATCATGCCTGACAACATGAGTCGCGAACGTTACGAGCGAATCAAACGCTATGGGGCAAAACTTGATTTGACCCCAGGCACGGAATCGGACGTTATCTTGACACTCGAGCGTACCCATGAACTGATGAAAGATCCGCGCAATTTTGCCTTGGCGCAATTTGAACTCTTTCCCAACTATCGTTTTCATCGACATGTCACGGGTGGCAGTGCGGTCGAAGCGGTACAAGGTATTGGCAATAGTCGCATCGCCTGTTTTGTCTCTGCGCCGGGAAGCGCTGGGACCATGGCTGCAGCCGATCACATTCGCACCGTGTTCCCGGAACTCAAAACCGTCGCCTTAGAGCCTTATGAGTGCTCGACATTGACAGATGGGGGTCGAGGCCAACACCGAATTGAAGGTATCGGTGACAAAATGTGCACCTTGATTCATAATGTCTTGACCACGGATTACATTACACTAATCAAAGATGAAGATTCGGTTCGTGCATTGAAGGTCATTCAGGATGGGGCCGCCGTGATGAAAAAACACGGGGTTCATGAAGATGAAATCAAAGCGATGGCCGACTTGTTTGGCGTTTCTGGACTTTGCAACATCATCGGCGCGATCAAAATGGCCAAATATTTGCGTTTGGGTGAACAGGAAAACGTGGTCACCGTTGCAACCGACGGCTTCGATCGTTACGACAGTGTCCTTGATGACTTGGAGCAACGCGAGCTTGAACTTGAAGAACACGTGTTATCACGCTGGTTCAAGGATATATTTTTAGAAGCAGACACCCGTCATGTCAAGGATGTCCGCGGGTGTTCTGAAAAAGAATCTCTCTTTGCGCAAAAAGAGCGCGACTGGTTGAAATTTGGGTATGAAAAAACCCTGCTTGATGCCATGAAAGATCAGTCTTTTTGGGAAGCAGAATACGATAAAGTCGCCCATTACAACCAGAAAATCAAAGACAAGCGAGGGACGAAACTGTGAAAATACCATTTGAAACGATTCTCGAAAAAGCCGGTCAGTACGAGAAGGCTATGACAAAGTTTTTAAGAGACATGATTCGCATTCCGAGTGAATCTTGCGATGAGGCGCGTGTGATTGAGCGTATCAAACAAGAGATGGAGGCTGTCGGTTTCGACCGCATTGACATCGACCCGATGGGTAACATTCTTGGCACGATTGGTCATGGCAAACACTTGATTGCCATGGATGCGCACATCGACACCGTCGGGATTGGCGATCGCAGTCAATGGCATCATGATCCTTACGAAGGATTCGAGGATGATGACATTATCGTTGGCAGAGGGTCAAGCGACCAAGAAGGTGGCATGGCGGCGATGGTCTATGCGGGGAAAATCATCAAAGATCTCGGACTCGAAGATGATTATACACTCCTTATAACAGGCACTGTGCAGGAAGAAGACTGTGACGGATTGTGTTGGCAGTATTTGATTGAGCAGCAGGGCATCCGCCCCGAGTTTGTGGTCATCACCGAACCGACCGCGTGTCGGATTTATCGCGGCCATCGTGGCCGCATGGAAATCAAAGTGACCACCCAAGGTGTGAGCTGTCATGGCAGCGCACCTGAGCGTGGCGACAACGCTATTTTCAAGATGGCCCCCATCCTTTTAGAAGTACAGGCACTGAACGATAAGCTGAAAGATGATCCGTTTCTAGGTAAAGGCACGATGACAGTCAGTGAAATATTCTTTAGTTCTCCCTCACGCTGTGCTGTAGCGGATGGCTGCTCGATCTCCATTGATCGTCGACTGACCCATGGTGAAACCTACGAGATGGCGCTTGAGGAAATTCGTGCTTTACCAGCCGTGCAAACAGCCGAAGCGACTGTTGAGATGTATACATATGAGCGACCCGCTTACACGGGTCTTGTGTATCCGACCCAATCCTATTTCCCAACTTGGGTGCTTGATGCAGATCACCCCGCGTGTGAGACAGCTGTCGAAACATACCGGCACTTGTTTGCTAAAGAACCCGTGGTCGACAAATGGACATTTTCGACCAATGGTGTCTCCATTATGGGACGACATGGCATTCCGTGTATAGGGTTTGGGCCCGGTCGCGAAGAAGAAGCGCATGCACCCAATGAAAAAACGTTCAAAAAAGATCTCATCGAAGCATGCGCCATGTATGCGGCCATGCCAATGGTGTATCTGAAACATAAGAAGAAAGAGAGTGAATCTGCATGAAGCCTCGTTACAAAGGAAAGCATTTCATTACCCTTGAGGAGTGGACTAAAGAAGAGATCGATGACCTACTTCAAGTTTCGGCTGAACTCAAGGCGAAGTTTTACAGTAACGTCCCGACGCCTTACCTTACCAACAAGACATCTTTTCTCATGTTTTTCGAGCAATCGACCCGCACCCGCAACTCCATGGAAGCCGGTATCGCTCAACTCGGTGGACACGGCACATTCCTCGACACCTCGACGATGCAAATATCGCATGGTGAAAGCGCCAAAGATACGGCCGTCATCCTGTCAAGCTACGGTCATGGCATTGCTTGCCGTAACTGCTTTTGGGGTGTCGGCAACCGGTACTTGCGTGAGATGGCGGAGTATGCGACAGTACCTGTGATGAACTTACAGTGTGACTTGTATCACCCGATGCAAGGCCTTGCTGACCTGATGACCATTCAAGAAGTCAAAAAGAAAACGAAGAACCTCAAGGTCTCCGTCATCTGGGCCTATGCAAAAAGCCATAAAAAACCCGTCAGCGTACCCGTCACCCAAGTGCTGTTGTTTCCACGTTATGGCATGGATGTGACACTCGCGTATCCGGAAGGGTATGATTTACCGGATTGGGTCATTGATAAAGCGCGAAAAAACGCGGCTGAAAATGGTGGTTCACTGACCATTACACACTCGATGGAAGAAGCCTATCGCAATGCAGATATCGTCATACCGAAAAACTGGGGCAGCTGGGTCCGCAACCAATCAGAAATCGTCATTGATGATTTACTCGAGTCAAATCGCGGTTGGAAGTGCACTGAAGCTTTAATGAAGTTGGCCAAGTCTGACGTCAGCTACATGCATGCCCTTCCTGCAGACCGCGAAAATGAAGTGGAAAATGCTGTCATCGACGGTCCGCATTCGATTGTCTATCAGGAAGCTGAAAATCGCTTGCATACTGCAAAAGCGGTCATGGCGATGACGATGGGTGACAAGTAAGGACATAAAAAAGCCGCTGCCTAGGAAACTAGGCAGCGGTACATTGTTAGTACAACGTCTTGTTCATCGCTTTGTATGTTTCAAACAGTTCTAAGCACGCATCACGCTCTTGTTCATCAAAGCGGACGACCTGAACATCGGGCTGCTTTGCCCGCATGAAACGGTAAATGAAATCATCACGAAAACCGATGGCTTCAGCATCTTCTTTGCGACAACCGTACACAACATGTTTAATATTGGCCCATATGATGGCACTTAAGCACATCGGACAAGGATAAGCAGTCGTAATGATGGTGCAACCGCTCAAGTCGTGTGTTCCGAGTTTTTTGCCCGCTGCACGGATAGCATTGACTTCTGCGTGCGCGGTCGGATCGCAGCTTTTCAGTACGGAGTTGGAAGCTAGGGCAATCACTTGGCCTTTTTCATCGACCACGGCAGCGCCAAACGGACCACCGATGTTGTCGGTCATGGTTTCTTTAGCGCGTTCGATGGCTTGTCGCATGACCATGCGTGTGATTTCGGGATTCATAGACGGCACCTCACCAAGCAAGTTTTAGCACGATACACTCATTATAGCGCTTTCATTAGGACAATTCAACTGTAGGCTTTTTTTACTTTTCACTTGCGATAGCAAAAGAATGTGTTAAAATCTTTATCGGACGGAGGAATACCCAAGAGGCTGAAGGGGCTGGCTTGGAAAGCTAGTAGGACGTTAACGCGTCGCGAGGGTTCGAATCCCTTTTCCTCCGCCACTCTTTTTTAACAGTAGGAGGAATACCCAAGTTCGGCTGAAGGGGCTCGCCTCGAAAGCGAGTAGGTCGGTGAAACGGCGCAAGGGTTCGAATCCCTTTTCCTCCGCCA
>RECF01000060.1 GCA_007694145.1 Acholeplasmatales bacterium
GGGCAGTTTTTTGGTGTCCTATTCGCTTTTTTGCAGGGCTTCAGAAAGGGCGACCAAGGCAGCCTTATAGCTCTCAAAGCCATGCCCAGAAAAGCTATCCGCACACACATCGGCGATGACAGAGTGGTGACGGAATGTTTCTTCCCGCTGTTTGATATCGCTTAAATGGACTTCATAAACCGGTACATCCAAAGCTTTGATGGCATCGCGCAAGGCATAACTGTAATGGGTTAAAGCACCAGGGTTGATCAAGACGCCAGCCACCTTGATGCGGAATGTCTCATGAAGCCAGTCGAGCAAAACCCCTTCATGATTTGACTGCCTGACATCGGCAGACAAGCCGAGCGCTTTCGCCTCAACTCGGATGTAAGCCTCAAGGTCCGCATACGTCTTATGACCGTAAATGGCGACTTCACGGCGTCCGAGGAGATTCAAGTTCGGTCCATTGATTACGAAAATACGCATCGAGTTTCACCTCAATTTCATCCAGAATGGCGGCTAGGTCAAGCGATGTCTTGTGGATCCGCACATCGGCGTAACGGGCATAAAGCGGATCACGTGCTGTTCGAAGTGTCTCATAATCGGCCCAAGAGGTAATCAACGGTCGGTTTTTGAGTGGCATGTCGCGGACCAACCCTAAATCAGGATCGATGTGAACAAGCACACCGGTTCGCTGTAAGGCACGCATGAGCGGTTCTTGAAGGACGGCACCACCGCCTGTGGCAATGATTTGCCGACCTTGTGCCGCCACCGTCATGGTTTGATACTTTTCCATTGAACGAAACGTCACTTCACCGAGGCGGCTGAAAATGTCCGCTACCCGCATGCCGCTTTTGCTTTCGATGAGGCTATCGGTGTCGATGGGGTGTTTTCCAAACCGCTCCGCAAGACGAGGCGCGAGGGTGCTTTTCCCAGAAAAGGGCGGCCCGATCAAGACGATGTTTGCCAAGTACTTGAGCAGATGCGCATGCAAAGGCGCCAGTCGTTCAAGTGGCGGGGGTGTGTTCATAAAATGCCCATGGGCATGGAGTGCTTGCAATATCAGCATCGTCAAACCGTTGTGCGCGGTGATGCCTGCGTCGCGCGCTTCTTGGACAAGGCGGGTGAGCGGCGGATTGTAGACGACATCGAGTACCCACTGTAGCCGGCTCCCCTTGAGGTCGAGTTCGAAGCGGGTTTCCAAATCCGGACTGGTGCCAACGGGTGTCGCCTGGATCAACAGGCCGGCTTGGCGGATTTCAGCGATTTGATCCAAGCTGCGTTCACCGGGGAGTGGTTGGCGTGCATAGAGGCGGATATCGGTATAACCGGCACGTTCTAGAGCATATTGGGCGGTCCGCGCCGTTGAACCGTTTCCGATGATGGCGGCGGGCAATGACCTGTCTTTGGGCGCGTGCCAATCAATCAAGGTCTTGAGCGCATCATAATCCGTATTGTAAGCGCGCAATGTCCCATCGTGCATCCGAACAACTGTATTGGTGACGCCGGTCGCTTCTACGACCTCGTCGCGCGATGTGCAGAAACTGACCATATCCCGCTTGTAAGGAATCGTTACATTGAGTGCTTTGAAAGCCGTGCGGTGAATGAACGTTGCCAAATCGTCGGTTTCAAAAAGTTGATAAGCATCCGTACCAAGTGCCTGGTGCAACGGTTTTGAAAGACTGTGACTAAGCGTCTTGCCAAGTAGACCAATCATGACTGGCGCTCCTGCACGGCCCGGCTTTGCGCCAAAATCGTTTCATACACAGCTACGACCTCAGGCCCGTGTTGTTCGGCCCGCATCAAAATGGCGGCTTCACGGGCCGCATCGAGGATGGGCAAGTGGTTGACCCGTTTGAAGTCACCCACAGCCGTGCTGATGGCAAAACGCTCTTCAAGTAGACGCATCAGCATTTCATCGAGATGGTTGATGCGTTCGCGGTGTTGCAACATCTCAGACATGATTTCTTCCTCCTAATCCAAATAGTTCAAAAAGGTTTCAAACGGCATCTTGACGAGTTCTCCTTCACCGAGCGCTTTCAGCTTAGCGACAGTCAAGGTTTCCCCGCGCCGTTTCTTATCGGCACGCAACACGTCGATCATGGCGACTTTGTCGATAGGGGGTGAGGCGGTCAAATGGTACTGATCAAGCAGACGGTTGACATCATGCTCAAGATCGGTGCCTCGCACCATGTACCGCATGCCAGCAGCGATACATTCACCATGCAAGTAAGTCGGGGTGTAAAGCGTTTCAAAAGCGTGACCGATAGTATGGCCAAAGTTGAGCAAGTGCCGCAAGTGACCGTCTTTCGGATCGGCTTCGATGAAATGCTGTTTGACCTTGATTGCCCGCGTAATCCGTTCTTCGAGGGAACCGGTGTCATCGATCAGCATTCGACATAATGTCTTGTCGTGAATCAGCGCCGCTTTGATCAGTTCGGCATAACCGTTTGTCAGGTGGCGCGGTGGCAATGTCGCGAGAATATCCGGGTCGATGAACACCGCTTCGGGGTGATGAAATGCCCCGAGAACATTTTTGTATTTATCGAGATTCACAGCGGTTTTACCGCCGATTGAGGCATCGACCATCGCTAAAAGGGAGGTGGGCACATTGATCCACGGCACCCCGCGATGATAGGTCGCCGCCACAAAACCCGCGATATCACCGACCACACCCCCACCGACGGCCACCACCGTGGTCGAACGCGACAAGCCAGCGGCCATCATCTGTTGGACGATGTCGCTGTAAACGGCCAAGGTTTTAGAGGCTTCACCGGGTGTGAGTGTGATGCGTAAATCGGCCCCAAAGGCTGCTTTCACGGTCTTGATGACCGACTCGGGAATGTTGGCATCGGTGATGAGAACCGTTTCATTTTGGACGGCAAGATGTCGCCTAAGCGACGCCAACACACCACGCCCGATATGGACGGGATAGGTCTTCTCAGGGGTCGTGATTATCAGCGTCTCCATAGACACCCAACCTTTCTTGTTATAGCACGGTGTTATAAATGATAGTATCATTATACAACAGATGGCACAAAACCGCACGCCACCGAGTTTGAAAGCGTTTTATTTTCCGGTTGAATCAGCGCGCTAAATATGTCATAATGAAACAGAACAACACATTAGAATTGGAGGGTGTTACGTTTGGAAAACATGGATTTGAAAATTGCACAACAGGCGAAAATGGACAAAATAGTCGACATCGCCAAACAGTTGGGGCTCGATGAGAACGACCTTGAGCTGTATGGCAACTACAAGGCGAAGATCAATCTCGACGTCCAAAAGAAACTGGCAAATCGCCCCGACGGGAAAGTCATCCTCGTCACCGCCATCAACCCAACACCGGCAGGTGAAGGGAAATCGACCACGACGGTCGGTTTAGGACAAGCCTTCGCCAAAATCGGCGAAAAAGCGATTATCGCCTTGCGGGAACCGTCATTTGGTCCCGTGATGGGTGTCAAAGGTGGCGCCGCGGGTGGCGGGCATGCCCAGGTCGTCCCGATGGAAGACTTGAACTTGCACTTCACGGGTGACCTGCATGCCATCACCACGGCCAACAACGCCATCAGCGCCATCATCGACAACCATATCCATCAAGGAAACGACTTGAACATCGATCCACGACGCATTACATGGAAACGTTGCCTCGACATGAACGATCGCGCATTGCGCCAAGTTATCGTCGGTCTGGGTGGCATCGGCAACTCCTTGCCTCGGGAAGATGGGTTCAATATCACCGTCGCCAGCGAAATCATGGCTGTACTTTGCCTTGCTAAAGACTTGAACGATCTCAAGGTCCGCGTGAAACGAATTGTCATCGGTTATACGTACGACCGGAAAACCGTCACGGTTGGCGATCTTGGTGCCGAAGGCGCCGTCACCTTGATTTTACGGGACGCGGTCAAGCCCAATCTCGTCCAAACACTTGAAAACACCCCGGCGCTTGTACACGGGGGACCTTTTGCAAACATCGCCCACGGCTGCAACTCGATCATCGCCACCAACCTCGCCCGCAAATTGGCCGACTATGTCATCACCGAAGCAGGATTTGGCGCGGACCTCGGGGCAGAAAAGTTTTTGAACATCAAGACCGCCCAGGCCGGCTTTGATCCAAGTGCCGTCGTCATCGTCGCTACCATCCGGGCACTTAAGATGCACGGGGGTGTTAAAAAAGACGATTTGAAACAAGAAAACGTCGAAGCCCTCACCCAAGGGCTTGAAAACCTCGCCAAGCACATCGAGACCATCCAGGCGTTCAACTTGCCTTATGTCGTCGCCATCAATCACTTTGTCAGCGACACCGATGCTGAAGTCCAGGCGTTAGCGGACTGGTTGAAAGCTGGAAAGCACCCTTACGCCCTCTCGCAAGTATGGGAGAAAGGTGGCGAAGGCGCCGTCGACTTAGCACGCGCGGTCATTGAAGCTATCGGTCAAGCCAAACAACCCTTCAAACGATTGTATGCGCCTGAAGACAGCCTCGAACACAAAATCGCCACCATCGCCAAGACCGTCTATGGTGCCAAAGGTGTCAACTATACGAAGGAAGCTCAAAATCAGTTGCGCAAGTTCAAACGCGAAGGCTGGGACACCTTGCAAGTGTGTATGGCTAAGACGCAAATGAGCTTAAGTGATGATCCCAAAGTTTACGGCCGTCCCAAAGACTTCACCATCACCGTCCGCGAACTCCGTCCTTCCATCGGTGCTGGCTTCATTGTCGCCTTGACCGGTGAGATGATGACCATGCCCGGCTTACCCAAACAGCCGGCGGCCATGCAGATGGATGTCGACGAAGACGGCAACGCTCAAGGCTTGTTCTAAAATACGGCGCGGTGTGCACCATAAGGGTCGCACCGCGCACTTTTTTTGTTATAATGAAATCAAGCACCGTCTAATGCAGACGGAAAACCAACGAAAAAGGTGACCAATATGCAACCATGGGAACGATTCAAAGCGATACAGAAAAAACTGAAAGCCTACAGCTTGGTGCTTGGTATCGCCAGCTGGGACAGCCATACCGAAGCCCCGAAAAAATGCTTTCCTTACCGGGCGGACATGTTGAGTATCATCAGCGGTGAGAGTTTTGCCTTGCAAACCTCACCCGAATATGTCGGCGCTGTCGAAGCGCTGTATGCGGGACAAGACACGTTGTCTACGCAAGACCGTGAAGAAGTCCATCAGGCCAAACGTGCGCTTGACAAGATCCTCAAGATTCCCAAGGAAGTGTATACGGAGTATGTCAAACTGCTCAACATGAGCCAACGGGTTTGGGAGGATGCTAAGGCTAAGGATGACTATGATCTCTTCGAACCCTACCTCGATCAGATCATCGCTACGCAAAAAAAACTGGTGGCATACCGAAGCGATACCGCTGATCCTTATGACGTCTTGCTTGATGATTTTGAGGCGGGCATGTCGATGGCGAAATACGATACATTCTTCAACACTGTGAAAGGGGAACTCGTGCCGTTTGTCAAAGAGGTGCTTGCGGCCCGACCCACTGAAAAACCGGCGTTCATTGATGCGTTTTACGCCCGGGGTGAGCAAAAGCAGTTCGTTGAAAAGCTCATGGAGATTTTCCAGTATGACACCGATCGCGGCTTGCTTAAAGAAAGCGTTCATCCATTCACGTGGAACACCCATTCACAAGATGTACGCTTCACCGTACGCTACTTAGAAAACTATGTCTTCTCGAGCATTTTTGCGGCCATTCACGAACTCGGGCACGCCCTCTATGAGATGAACATCGCCGAAGCGCTCGATACCACCAATCTCAATACCGGTACATCGATGGGCATCCATGAATCGCAGTCCCGCTTTTATGAAAACATCATCGGTCGGGACAAAGCGTTCTGGTCGCAACATTACCAGTCATTGCAGGCGATCTTTCCTAAGCAGCTTGGCAAGGTCTCACTGGATGATTTTTATCTCGGCATCAACTGGGTCGAGGAATCGTTCATTCGTGTCGAAGCCGATGAACTGACCTATCCATTGCACATTCTCATCCGCTATGAAATGGAACGGGCCATTTTCAATGAAGGCGTGGACGTAAAGTCCTTGCCGACTTTATGGAATGAAAAGATGAAGACGTATTTGAACATTGAACCCAAAACCGCCGGGGAAGGCATCTTGCAAGATGTCCACTGGAGTGGCGGCGCCTTCGGCTATTTCCCCACCTATGCACTTGGCAGTGCGTATGCCGCACAGTTTTTCTACACAATGAAACAGGATCTTGACTTTACAGCATTACTTGAAACAGGTGATTTGACCCCCATCAACAACTGGCTGAAAGACAAGATTCACCAATACGGTAAAATCAAAAGTCCCGAAGCGTTGATTCTCGATGTCACCGGCGAACCGTTTGACCCGCAGTATTACATCCGCTACCTGAAAGAGAAATACAGCGCGCTCTATTTGAAAGGGTGATTCGATGACGGTACCGTACTATACTTACGCCGAAACGTTCCTTGAGCAACTGCCGAAAGGGGTATTTCTTACCGTGCAAGGGGAAACACAAACGAACACGATGACGATTGCCTGGGGGCACATCGGTGTCATTTGGGGAAAACCGACTTTTATCGCCTATGTGCGGTACTCACGACACACCTATGCCCTGCTTCGCGAGGCAAAAGATTTCACCATCAACGTTCCCACCACGGACCTATTACAAGAAGCCCTCAAGATCGCCGGGACGCAATCAGGCCGGGACATCGACAAGTTTGCGACTGCGAAGCTGACACTTTTACCGGCCAAACAAGTCAAAACCCCGATTATCGCCGAATGTGGACTGCACTATGAATGTCGGATTCTCTATACCCAGACGCAGGAACCCGCGCTTATTCCTGAGGCGTTAAAAGCCCGTTATTACCCACAACCCGATACCCATATCATGTTCTTTGGTGAAATCGTCGATGTCTATCGTCTCGATTGACGCGGCCGCCTTGCGCGATGTGGGAACCGTTGACATGCAAACCGACCGGTTGACTTTGCGGCGTTTTCGCTATGCGGACGCACCGGCCATGTATGCCAACTGGGCCGCGAATCCGTTGGTGACCCACTACGTGACCTGGCAGCCGCACCGCACCATCAAGGAGACAGAAAATCTACTCGATGCTTGGTTGTCAGACTATGATCGACCGCACACATACCGCTGGGCCATCGAGAGACAACAAGACAGACGTCTCATCGGTTCGATTGATGTCGTGCGTTTTGATGCGACGCTATCCGCTGCCGAAATCGGGTATTGCAGCGACCCCTCGACATGGGGTGAAGGACTGATGACTGAAGCGCTTGATGCCGTCATCAATTTCTTGTTCAACACCGTGCGTGTCCGCCGTGTCCATGCACGCCATGATACACAAAACAAGGCGTCCGGACGGGTCATGCAAAAGGCCGGTATGCGTTTTGAAGGTATTTTAAGAGCCTCGTTTGCGGACAAGGACGGCACACTCAAAGACATGGCCCACTATGCACTATTGCGAGAAGAAAGAAACCAAAACATATAAGGAGATGACTATGTCGAACATTATTAGTGGCAAAGAACTATCAAAAACGATTCGCCAGACGGTCAAGGAGGACGTGGCCAAGTTGCTTGAGCAGACGGGTAAAGTTCCCCATCTTGTCGTCATTCTCGTCGGTGAAGATCCCGCGAGTTTGTCGTATGTGACCGCGAAAGAAAAAGCATGCGTCAAGGCTGGGATGAAAAGCACGCTGCTTCGGAAAGACGAAACCATCACAGAAGACGAACTGCTCACCCTCATCCGGACCCTCAATGATGACCCCGATGTCCACGGCATTCTCGTTCAGTTACCCTTGCCGCGTCATATCGATGAAAACCTGGTCATTGAAACCATTCGCCAGGCAAAAGACGTCGACGGATTCCATCCGCTCAATGTGGCGGCGGTTCACCTTGGCTTGCCGGGCATTTTGCCGGCTACACCCAAAGGCATCATGACGATGCTCAAAAGCACCGGAATGGAAATCAAAGGGAAAAACGCCCTTGTCATCGGCCGTTCGAACATTGTCGGCAAACCTGTAGCTATGTTGTTGCTGAAAGAACATGCGACCGTGACCATCGCACATTCTCGTACGGTGAACTTGAAAGCGCTCGCCTTGCAGGCGGATATTCTTGTTGCGGCGGTCGGTCGGGCCAATATGGTGACCGCAGACATGGTCAAAGAAGGCGCCATCATTATCGATGTGGGTGTCAATCGTGTCGATGACAAGCTGGTTGGCGATGTCGATTTTGATGCCGCTAAGGAAAAAGCATCCTTCATCACACCGGTCCCTGGTGGTGTTGGTCCGATGACGATTGCTTCCCTGTTGCAAAACACAGTAGAATGCTTTAAAATGATTGAAACCAAATAGGATCGAGGTGTCACGATGATCGAGCGATACCGTCTGCCCGCGATGCAGGCCTTGTTCAAAGACGAAGCACGCTATAAAACATTTCTTGAAGTTGAGTGTGCCGTCTTGATTGTTTTGGCTGAACAAGGCATGATCCCACCCGAAGCGGCCAAGGAAGTTGTCCGCAAAGCACGCATCGATGTGGCGCGGATTCAAGCGCTTGAAGCCGAAACACGTCATGATGTCATCGCCTTTACCCGTGCCGTTGGCGAGACACTCGGTGATGAGAAACAATGGCTTCATTATGGACTGACCTCGACCGATGTCGTCGACACAGCGCTTGCGTTGACACTAAAACAAGCGAATGCAATCTTGTTAGAACGGATTGAGACGTTCATGCATCAGTTGCGTGTGCTCGCAAAGACGTACCGGGATACGCCATGTATCGGACGCACCCACGGCATGCATGCCGAGGTGACAACATTTGGGCTTAAGTTCGCCTTGTATTACGATGAGTTCAAACGGCACCTTGACCGATTCCACGCGGTACGCACGCGCATTGAAGTCGGAAAAATCAGTGGCGCGGTTGGCAACTTCAACCTTGTCAGCCCAGCTGTTCAAGATGCTGTATGTGCTAGACTAGGCATCGGTCATGCGGCCATTTCGACGCAGACACTCCAGCGTGACCGGCATGCAGAATATGTCTCCGTACTGGTCCTCATCGCCGCATCGATTGAAAAAATTGCCCTTGAGATCCGCCACTTGCAGCGCACAGAAGTCGGGGAAGTGGCCGAAGGCTTCAGCGCCGGGCAAAAAGGCTCATCCGCCATGCCGCACAAGCGGAATCCCATCGCTTCGGAAAACATGGCCGGTTGCGCGCGCATCATGCGCGGTTACTTACAGCCGATGTTTGAAAATATCGCCCTTTGGCATGAGCGGGATATTTCCCACTCTTCAGTTGAACGGGTCGTCTTGCCGGATGCGATTATGTTGCTTGATTATATGCTTGCACGGTATGTCTCTGTACTGAAGCATTTGGATGTCAAACCGGCTAGAATGCGGCAAAATATCGACGCGACACACGGTGTCGTGTTCTCTCAACGTGTCTTACATGCCCTGATTGAGACGGGCATGACCCGAGAATCCGCCTATGATATCATCCAGCCACGCGCGCTTCTCGCGCTTGAGCAAGGCATCCCGTTTCGAAGCTTGCTTGAGGCCGATGCGGCGATATCCAACCGTCTTGACGCGGTGACACTTGATGCCTGTTTCAACCCTGAACAGGCCTTGAAAAACGTTGCGGTCATCTTCGACCGTGTCTTTGAGGAGGAACGTGTATGAAAGTATTATCTGTCATCGTCTGGATGCTTGTGCCGGTCATTTTGATGGTGCTGTTTGCTTCGGTGCTGACAAGCCGGCCCTACATACGTCTTTCGGAAGGACGCTATGCCTCACACGCCATGATTCCTGAACAGTTCGATTTTGACCATCGATATGTTGCTAGACAGCTGATTGATTATTTGAATTACCGTCATGACGATCTGACTTTCGGGGCTCGAGAAGGTGAAGAAGGACCGGTCATGATTGACATTGAGATCATCCACATGGTCGATGTGAAAGAGGTCTACACGTTGGTTCGAGTCATCGCGGCCATCAGTCTTGCTGTTGTACTCGCTATCAGTATTTTCCTATACAAGACCAATTTGCGTCTGTTTTACTACACCTATAAGAACCTTTTTTGGTTGCCGCTGGCATTCTTTGCGGCCGTTGGGACATGGGTCTTAATCGACTTTAATCGCATCTTTACCGTCTTCCATGAGATTTTCTTTGACGACAACTGGCAACTGCCGATGCATGTGCTTATTCCTTTGTTACCAGAAGCTTTTTGGATGGTCAGCGCCATCATCATTGTTATCTTGTCAGTTGGGACGATGGCCTTGATTGTTTACTTGAACTACCGTTTTGTCCGACCAAAAGTTGAAAAGTTGTCCTGAAAACGTTTTTGACACCTTGCGCTTTACCGATGCTTTGATTTACAATAGTAGACGGTTCGTATCGTATATGATCAGAAATGGGTCTGATTGTCTCTACCCCGAGACCGTAAATTTCGGGACTACGTTACACGCTACTAGAGAGAATTCTCCTTTTTTGTGTGTGCGATCGAACACACCCAATTTCAGGAGGATTTTTTTCATGGAATCAGTGTTGCTCAAGGTGTCGAAGTTTTTCAAAATCAAAGAACGCAAAAGCACCATCCGCACAGAACTGCTTGCCGGTGCAACAACCTTTTTGGCGATGGCGTATATCTTGCCCGTCAATACGGCCCTGCTAGCTAAAACCGATATGCCAGAAGGTGGCATATTCTTTGCGACGGTCATTGCGTCCATGCTTGCCGCGCTCATCATGGGTCTGGTTGCTAACTATCCGGTGGCGCTTGCGCCGGGCATGGGTATCAACGCCTTCTTCACCTATACAGTCGTCATCATTTACGGCTTCTCGTGGG
Source organism: Acholeplasmatales bacterium (assembly GCA_007694145.1). GTDB lineage: Bacteria > Bacillota_I > Bacilli_A > Izemoplasmatales > Izemoplasmataceae > SKGI01. Next base: position 10,829 of record RECF01000060.1, read on the forward strand.
AAGCGGCACTCGGCGCCGTGTTCATCTCAGGGGTGCTGTTTTTGATTCTATCGGTTTCGGGGCTACGAAAAATGGTGATCAACGCCATCCCGCAAGGGCTCAAATATGCGGTTGGTGCGGGGATTGGGTTCTTCATCACCTTCATCGGTCTTCAAAATGCCGGCATCGTTGTCGGGTTCGAACCGACCTTGGTCGAGCTAGGAGATTTCAGCCATCCAACGGTCTTGCTTGGTCTGTTTGGGATTGTCCTTGTCATCGTCTTGTATGCCCTTGGCAACAAGTTCGCTTTGATTCTTGCCATCATTGCGACGGCAGTGGTGGGTCTCATTCTCAACTGGATTGGCGTCGACATGATGCCTGCTTATAATTCAGGCGCTGCGACAGAAGGGTTATTCACGGGCGCACAGGAAACGTTCTTGGCTGCTTTCCGCGGGATGGGCGAACTGTTTTCAACCCCCCAGGCACTGTTCATTATTTTCACATTCCTGTTTGTCGACTTTTTCGATACGGCCGGGACGTTGATTGCCGTGGGCAACCAGGCGGGTCTGATCAATGAAGACGGCGAACTCATCGACGGCAATAAAGCCTTGCTGGCTGATTCTATCGGGACGGTGGCCGGTTCACTGCTTGGGACCAGTACTGTCACCAGTTATATTGAGTCAAGTACCGGAATCGAACAAGGCGGTCGTACGGGCCTGACTGCCGTGACTGTCGCAGTGTTATTCTTGTTGTCTTTGTTGGTTTATCCTGTGTTGAGCGTCTTCACCGGTGTCGTTGTTGGGTTTGACAGCTATGGCGACCCAATCGTGTATGCACCGGTGACCTCTATGGCGCTTGTGATGGTTGGCGCGTTCATGATCAAACCACTCAAAAACATCGATTGGGATGATGTGGCGATTCTCATTCCGGCATTCTTGACCATCGTCTTCATGGTCTTTGCGTTCTCGATTGCCGAAGGCATCGCCGTGGGATTCATCTTCTATCCGATTATCATGTTGTGTACAAAACGGGGCAAGGAAGTCAGTCCCATCATGTATGCCCTCATGGCCTTCTTTATAATCTTCTTCATCTTAAACGCCGTCGTTTAACAAACCGTTTAGCTTAACAAACCAACCCGTCCGGTGACGTTTCATCCGTCACTGGACTTTTTTTTATTATCGTCAGATAATTTCATGTGAATGACGCATGGGAAGACCATGAAAACGCTTATATTCACCGTTTACAAGTGCCGTCATATCATATACAATAGAAATGATGTGAGGAGCGATTGACATGAAGACATTATTCGACCATGAACAGGTCATCCGGACATTGCGACGGATGACACATGAAATACTCGAACGTGAAAAAGCACTGGATGCTTTGGTATTGATGGGCATCAAACGCAACGGGGTGCCGGTTGCTAAGCAAATCCAAGCCAATCTGAAGGCGTTTGAACAGCTTGATATCCCGGTATACGGTCTTGATATCAGCGGCTATCGTGACGATCGGCCGACGACAGGCCATCCCTTGCCTGATGTGAATCTTCGTGACAGACATGTCGTGCTTGTCGATGATGTCTTGTTTACCGGACGTTCGGTGCGCGCGGCGATGGATGCGTTGATAGACCTTGGCAGACCAGCAAAAGTCACACTAGCCGTGCTGGTGGACCGCGGCCATCGAGAACTGCCGATTAAAGCGGACTACGTCGGTAAAAATATTCCCACTGCTAAACATGAACGGATTGTGGTCAACCTTGAAACAGGTGGCGGCATTCTGTTGACTGAAGAAGGAGAGACAGATGATGGAGACCATTAAAAAACGTGATGTAGCACTATATGAAGCGATGACGGCGGAAAGAGACCGTCAGGAAAACCATCTTGAGCTGATTGCGAGTGAGAATTTTGTCAGTGCCGCGGTGCTTGAAGCGCAAGGCAGCATCCTGACCAACAAATATGCCGAAGGGTATCCCGGTAAGCGATATTATGGCGGCTGCGTCCATGTCGATGTGGTTGAAGATTTGGCCCGTGATCGCGCGAAAGCGTTGTTCAACTGCCGCTATGCCAATGTTCAGGCCCACTCGGGTTCAACAGCCAACATGGCTGCGTATCGTGCCCTTGTCAAACCGGGGGACCGTATATTAGGCATGAGCCTTGATCATGGTGGCCATTTGACACACGGTCATCCGCTCAACTTCAGTGGAGAAGATTATGCATTTCACAGTTATGGTGTCGATAGGGACACTGAAACCATTGACTATGATGCGGTACGCGAGCAAGCTTTGTCCGTGAAACCGGCGCTGATTGTGGCCGGTGCGAGCGCCTATCCACGCGAAATCGATTTTAAACGATTCCGTGCCATCGCCGATGAGGTGGGTGCGAAACTGATGGTCGATATGGCCCATATTGCCGGGCTGGTTGCGGCGGGGATCCACAACAACCCTTGTGACGTTGCCGATGTCGTGACATCGACAACCCACAAGACGCTTCGTGGGCCTAGAGGCGGCATTGTCCTGACCAATGACCCCGAACTGTATAAAGTGATCAACCGGGTTGTCTTTCCCGGCATCCAGGGCGGCCCACTGATGCATGTCATCGCCGCTAAGGCAACGGCTTTTGAGGAAGCACTCGATGTGACCTTCAAGGCGTATCAGCACCAAGTCGTCAAAAATGCACAGGCACTCGCAGCCAGCCTCATGCGACAAGGCTTCCACGTCGTCAGTGGCGGAACGGACACCCATCTTGTCCTTGTCGAAGTCAAATCACTGACGGGTTTGACCGGGAAAAAAGCGGAAGAAATACTGGAATCCGTCCATATCACCTGCAACAAGAATACAGTCCCCAACGATCCCGAAAAACCGTTCGTGACCAGCGGGATCCGTCTGGGCACACCCGCTTTGACGACGCGGGGATTCGATACGCACGATATGACCGAAATTGGTGTGCTCATCCATGCGGCACTCATGAACCCAGGCAATGCCTTTGCACTCGATGAAGTCAGGCAACGCGTCAAGAAGCTGACCACAGCCCGACCATTATACTGATGCGCATGTCGCAATAAAAGAACTAGACAACCAGGTTGGTAATGTTTCGAAAGATTGATATATTGTCAAGTGATAGATTTGATGCTATAATTGTTTAACTAGGTGTCATATGTTCATGAAGGGGACACACGGGAGTGTATGATCATGAAACGATGGGCAAGTACCCAATTCATACTCATTGCGTTGACAGTGATGATTTTTTTGGGTACTTTTTTTTCAGTTTCATGGTTTACGAACCATTTGCTTACAACTAAGCAAGCTGAAGTCCTTGTGCTCGAACGCGATGGCATCGCTGAAGAAACAGAACGGCACTTTGATGTGTTTGCTGGGGCACTCCTCAATCTTTCCGATGCCGTGCGCCATCGTCCAGACGATGAGGCACTGCTCTTTGCATTGATGGCGGATGTGAATCACCGACTGGATGCTGTATACACCGTCTACTTCGGACGTCCTGACAATACCATGATCAATGTCAGCGGATTTGAGCCACCGGCAGGGTTTGATCTGAGGGAAAGACCGTGGTATACTGCAGCGCTTAATGCGGATAAGCCCGTTGCAACCCATGCTTTTCTCAATGCAACCGAAGACCGGATTGTTGTCACAGTGGCGTATGCTGTTCACGATGAAGATACCCTGCTTGGTGTGATGGCGATGGATATAGACTTGATGGCCATCCAGACTCTGATTGGCAGTAAAACTGTGGGTGAGGGTGGATACGCTTTCTTAATCGACAGCGCGCAACACCTGCTTGCGCATCCGCTACTCGATCCGACGGAACGGGTCATTGTGGATGTTGAAACCGCACTGGGGCCGTTCAGCTTCGAGCCTGAATCAACCGTCAAGATGATGACTTTTTTAGGGGTGGATGGGGAAGGTGCCGTGACGACAAAAGCGATATTTTGCGGCCAGTTCACCCTCGGCGTGTTCATGCCGGCGAGCGAGTACCATGCCACCCGTCAACTCTACCTCATCATGAGTCTCGCCACCGTACTCCTAATTTCAGCGCTTATCACAGCGTTGGCGCTATTCCAACATCGTCGCGTCATCCGGCCGGTTCGGACCTTGGTGGCTGACATCGCCCAGATCAATCTTGCGACACGCCTTCAGTACCGACTGCCTGTAGCCTCGAAGGATGCCTTCAAGGCGTTGCGGCAGGCGCTGAACGCGGTACTTGAAACGACCGAGCATCACTACCTCCACAAAACACAAGCCGAACGGGCGTTGTTGCTTGAAGGACAAAAAATCAAAGCCATGATGGACGCAAGCGAAGACATCATGTTCCAAATTAATCGCCTCAAGCAGTATACTTGGATATCGGGTAGAAAGTTGGCTATTTTCGGTCGTGACCCGGAATATTACATCGGGAAAAACGTTCTCGAAGTGTTTGGTGATGCGGCGATTGAACGCGACCGATTATACGATCAGGTGCTCAAGGGTGAGACGAAAACATTTGAGTGGCATGCTTCAGTCAACGAAGAAAGACACTCTTTTTCCACAATCATGTCACCGATTCGCAATGAACGTGGCGAGATTATCGGTGCGGTTGGCATCGCCCGTGATGTGACTAAGCAAATCCAGCGCCATCAGGAAGTTGAAAGATTGAGTTATCAAGATTTTCTCACCGGTGTGTACAACCGCCGCTACTTCGCTCAAGCGATGTCTGATCATGACACGGCGAGCAACATGCCACTTGGACTGTTTATGATCGATGTGAACGGACTCAAGATATTCAATGACGTATATGGTCATGAGACCGGTGACGACCTGCTCAAAATCATTGCCGCAACACTCAAACACCATCTGCCGAGCCCGCACGTCTTAGCGCGTATTGGTGGCGATGAGTTTGCCGCACTTTTGCCTAACACCGATGCATTGACCATGCAAGCCTTACAAGCGCAAATCACCGAAAACATTGCCAACACGCAACTTAAAGGCATTCCACTATCGGTGTCAGTAGGTTACGACATCAAGCATGTGCCTGATACGTCTGTAGGGGTCGTGTTGAAGACAGCTGAAAACGGCATGTACAGACACAAGCTCAGTGAAGGGAAACAGGCCCGACACCGGATGATTAACATCATGTACAAGCAACTGTTTGAAGCCCATCCGCATGAGCAGGAACATGCGCAATCGGTCAGTGAACTGTCCGTAGCCATCGGGACGGCACTCGACTTCAACAAAGAACGGCTCAAAGCGCTTGAACTTGCGGCGCTTTACCATGATATCGGGAAAATCTCATTGCAGCGCGATTTACTTGATAAAGCAGGAAATCTGACCGATGAGGAACGGGAACAATTAAAACAACATACCGAAGCCGGGTACTTGTTGTTGCGGGCAGCAGACGCGTATGCCGCGTATGCTGAGACCGCATTGTTTCACCACGAACACTATGATGGCAGTGGTTACCCGCAAGGTCTTGCTGGAAAATCGATACCGCTCTTTTCGAGAATTGTCGGCCTTGCCGAGGCATATGACGCAATGACACGACAGACACCATACCGTGCACCCCGTCCCGCTAAGACGGCACTTGCGGAAATCCGCAACATGTCAGGGAAACAGTTTGACCCCGATCTCGTCAGCGTGTTCATAAAACACGTCGCCCCAACACTTATCCAAGACGATACATCAAGATAACCCGTGATGTCGTACCATAAAAAAAAGCCTGTCACCCGTCTGAATCAGACCCGGACATGCTTTTTTCATCGTTTCATGCGCGTGCTGCTGCAATCAAATCGTGTAGTGCATCGTCATCGAATGTATACGTTTTGCCGCAAAAGTGACACGCGGTTTCCACGTGGCCGTCTTCTTCTAACAACTGAGTGAGTTCTTCTACACCCAGCGAGATCAAGCCCCGCTCGAACTTTTCACGTGAACAGTCGCAGTGGTAGTGAAGCGGCATCGTTTCAAGGAGGGTGTACGATTCACCGGCAATGTGCGCGATCAAGCCTTCGGGTGTGACACCCTCTTTAAGCAAATCGGTGACCGGAGGTAAGGTGGCAATCCTTTCCTCAATCAAAGTCAACGTCTCCTCGCTGCACCCTGGCATCACTTGCACGATAAAGCCCCCGGCATGCTGGACAGTATTGTCGGTCTCGACAAACACCCCAACGCCGACGGCAGAAGGAATTTGTTCACTTGCGGTGAAATAATAGGCGAAATCTTCACCGATTTCCCCAGTTTGTAACGGGCTTGATGACGTGAAGGTATCCCGCACTTTCAAGTCCTTCGTCACGTGAATGAAGCCGCTGCCGACAGCTTGTCCGACATTGAGTTTGCCCGAATCATACTGCAACATGACATGGGGATTGCCGACATAGCCTCTGACCTCACCACGTGTGTTACTCGTGGTGAGCAAACCTTTCAAAGGCCCGTCAGCTTCAATGCGGATCGTCAACGTCTGCGCGTCTTTGAGCATCGAGCCCATGATGGCTGAAACAGTCAAAACCCGACCAAGCGCTGCAGCGGCGGTGGGCCAAAGATCGTGGACAGTACGGGCGGTTTCGCATAAGCCTTGGGTTGTGGCCGCAACCACGCGGACCGTTTTATTGAAGGCGGTCGCTTTGACCAAATAATCTTTCATAGATATCACCGCTCGTATTATAGCATGGAACAGAAAAAAAACACCGTATCACGACAAGAAATATCCGCAAGTAAAAAGGATTGAAAGCGCGGCGTCGTTGTGGCACAATAAGAAGACATAGGAGTGATGAACATGTGGAAAATCGGATCGGTCACCCTCCCTAACCGTGTGGTCGCCGCACCGCTCGCCGGGATATCCAATGCCGCTTTCAGACAAATTGCCCATGCGATGGGTGCTGGTCTGATTTATACAGAAATGATCAGTGACAAAGGCATCGAGCACGCCAATAAGAAAACCTTGTCCATGCTTGAAATCGGTCCGGAAGAAGGCATCGTGGCCTTGCAGCTGTTTGGGGCGGAACATCGCAGCCTTGAACGGGCGGTCAAACAAGTGAACGCCCTCTCATCAGCCGCCATCATCGACTTCAATCTAGGTTGCCCCGTACCGAAAGTCGTCAAAGGCAATGGGGGTGCGTCGCTGATGAAAGATATTGATCTCGCTGCCTCGTTGCTACAGACGATGGTCAACGCGTCCGACAAACCGATCACGGCCAAAATACGCGCCGGATGGAATCAAAGTGATCGCAATGCTGTGCCGATGGCACAAGCACTTGAAGCCGCTGGCGCCGCTGCCATCGCCGTCCACCCACGGACGCGTGCACAGATGTACAGCGGGCATGCCGACTGGACCCTAATCAAAGCAGTCAAACAGGCGGTCAAGATTCCTGTCATCGGCAACGGGGACATCCGACGACCTGAAGATGCGGCCCGCATGCTTGATGAAACAGGCTGTGACGCCGTCATGATCGGGCGCGGTCTACTAGGGAACCCGTGGCTGTTGCAAGCGACACGGGTGTATCTTGCAACAGGCAAGAAACCTGAAGCGGTATCACTGACAGATCGATTGGCGATGATTAGGCATCACGCCCAAAACCTGATTGAAGAAAAAGGCGAACACGTCGCCATGCTTGAGATGCGCAGTCACGCAGCCTGGTATTTGAAGGGGCAGCGGGACGCGACAACATTCAAACGTCACATGTCCCAAGTCAGCACGTGGGCAGAACTTGATCAAGGCTTGCGTGATTATCAGGAACACATTGAAAAAACAGGATGACATGCGGTCATCCTTTTTTATGAAACTGTGTGTAAACCATCTGTATCAAGCAATAAAATGGTATCGAAAACCGCTTCTAAAAAGGTGCGGTCATGGGTGACCGCCACGATGCAACCTGCAAAATCGGCAAGTAAGTCATGGACGCGGGGTGCACTAAGAGGACTCAAGTTTCGCGTTGGCTCATCCAAAATCAGCACATTACACCCATCAAGCACCATTTTGAGTAAATAGAGCTTGCATTTTTGACCGCCACTCAACTGATGGGTCGGTGCGGTCATTTCCGAGCGTTCAAATTGCATCGCGCCCATCATCTTGCGCACTTTGGCTTCTTGCAAGCGATCAGGACAAGGTAATAAAAACGACAAGGCGGAGTCCGCATTTTCAAGGCTTCCGTAATCTTGAGGCATCCAGCCGACGACCAAGGAAGGGTCTTTTTTCAACGTGTTAACGAGCTGTTTTAACAACGTTGTCTTGCCGACACCATTGGACCCGATGATGCCGATTTTTTCAGCCCCTTTGATTTCAAGCTGAATCGGCCCGCTCAGGTGTTGACCGTTGATTGAAAGCGTTGGCCAGTCGATGGTACAGACACGTTTTCCGCGGGGTAAAGCCGTTTCCTTAGAAAAGTGCAGATCGATTGCCATATCGGGCTCAGGGATAGGCGTAAACGCTTCGGCGGTCTTGTCGAAACGGCGCGACTGACTTTTGAGACTTTTCATTTTCTTTTTAAGCAAACGTCCCGCCGTCGGGTTGCGCACGGCCTGGTTTTGCAGGTGCTTCGTGCGTTCATAAATACGTTGAAACTTGACGCGCTTCTGCTTGTGTTCTGCGCGCTCTTTAAGCGCTTGTCGGCGTGTTTTCTCATAGTGAGACAGCGTTAGATCGCGATAGGTGGCATAGTCCACCTTGAGAAAGGCGGATTCGGCACGTGTTTTTTGATGGACTCGGCGCAGATGAATGATGCCGGTTGCTGTATGGCTGAGCAGCCGTTCATCATGCGAAATAAAAAGGACGGTCTGTTTGGCATCAGCGATAAACTGTTCAAGAAAAAGGATCGTCGCAAAGTCGAGATCATTGGTGGGTTCATCGAGTAAGAGAATCTCCGGTTCACTCAAGAGGATTTTGACCAAACCGAATTTGACGATTTCCCCACCGCTGTAGTCTGAAAGGCAGCGGGTTTCATCATAGCGTTCCTCAGGGAATCCCACTTGCCGTAGTGTTCTACTTAAACGGTCGAGCCACGCGTAATGGTGCGGCTCGATGGGACCGTCTGGTTTGAGTCGGGTGAAGAATTCAAGGGGCGTGCAAGCACCCCAGCGGGCGCGGATGTCTTGTTCTAGATACCCGCAACGACCGTTTTTGACGACGTGACCCGAGCCTTCGGCATACGGGATCGAATCCGGATTTTCAAGCCATTTAAGTAAGGTTGACTTTCCCGTACCCTCATGTCCGATGATGGCAACTTTGTCACCGGGGTTGACGGTAAAGGATAAGTTGTCGACCAACATGTGTCCGTCTGCGAGGGTCTGCAGGCGCATGTTTTGAACCGACAACATACTCAGACCTCGTAATCGGCAAATCGATGACGAAGGTGAACGGGAATACGTACCTTGCAAAGCGTGCCGCTATCTTCTTGTTTTTCGCTGAGCAGTTCGCTGTGTCGCTTTAGACTGTGCAGATGGGCGTGGTCACTGTAAGGAATCCGGTAGACCACCACGACGGTATCTTGCGATAACATCGTTGCTAGTACCTGAAAAAACCGCTCGAGGCCGGCCCCGGTTTTAAGCGACACATTGACACTTGGGGTCAGACCATGGGGAAGGGGGTCATGTGCTAAGTCGATCTTATTGAAGACGTACAGTGTCTCAATCGACTGTGCCCCCAGTTCTTCGAGCACGTGGCGGGTTGTTTCAATCTGGTTCATGTAATGGGGATCCGCGTAGTCGATGACATGGATGAGCATATCGGCTTCACGGATCTCTTCAAGCGTGGATTTGAAGGCTTCGACCAAGTCATGGGGCAGTTCGGATATGAAACCAATCGTATCGGTAAGAATGAACGGTGGACAGTGTTCTAGTTCAATGCGCCGGCTTGCAGTTTCAAGTGTCGCAAACAGTTGGTCCTTAACGACAACCTGTTTGTCCTGACCCTGTTCATCATGTTCGATCAAGGTGTTGACCAACGTGCTTTTCCCTGCATTGGTATAACCGACGACGGCGACGGTCTTCATCCCGGATTTAAGACGTTTACGCCGGTTTTGTTGGCGGACGCGCACCATCAACTTGAGCGCGCTGCGCAACGTGCGAATCTCCGCTTCGATTTTGCGACGGTCAAGTTCGATTTTTTTCTCACCGGGACCACGGGAGCCGATGCCGCCTTGTTGGCGACCGAAAGAAGCATGCATCGAGTTGAGGCGCGGCAACAAATATCGAAGCTGGGCAATCTCGACTTGCAACATCGCCTCTTTGGTTTTTGCGCGTCGGGTGAAAAGCTCTAAAATCAGCAACGTCCGGTCGATGACCCGGATGTCGAGCGCATCTTCAAGGTTACGGATTTGCGAACCGGTCAGTTCATCGTTGCTGATGATCAGGTCAACGGCATGGGTTGCGATGGCTTCGCGCATTTCTTCAACCTTACCCGAACCGAATTTTGTCTTAGCGGTGGCGAGTTTTTGATCTTGCGTGAGGCGCCCGACGACGGAAAGCCCGACCGTTTCGGCGAGGGCTTGCAGTTCATCGAGGTAAAGGGCGAGTCGTTTCTTCGGAAAGCGGTCAAGTCCAACTAACAAAGCATTCGGCATAAGAAACCTCCTTGTGTCTATCCTAATTATAGCAAGCTTCTAGGCAAAAAGAAAGAAGCGTCATCACGACGCTTCTACAAGCCACATTTTAGTTGTGCGTTACAGTTGGTACACGTGTGGCAGCCACCGAGGTTTTCGACCGTACCTTCAAGGCAAATAGGGCATAGCTCGCCGACCTCGACACCGATGTTGCGATCTTGTCGGTCACTGCGCAAGCCTTGTGTTTTGGAAACTTTCGGGGTGCTTTTTTTCTCTTCGACTTCAACCCCAAAATCTTCAATGCCGACTTGCTTAGGTTTAGTGGGTTTATCTCCATCATCGCGCGTCAAGCTGAGCACCTGGGCATCACGGGAACCGTCGACATAGACAGTACCGCCCTTCGCACCGCCACGGTACAGGCGGCGATACACTTGATCAACCTCTTCGACAGAGTAACCTTTCGGGGCATTGACGGTTTTTGAGATGGACGAGTCGACCCACTCCTGGATGGCACACTGGACATCGACATGCTCTTCAGGACTGAGTGACATGGCGTTGACGAAAATGTCCGGCAAGGTTTCTTTTGTGTAGCCGGGATAAACTTTGAGATAGTTTTCGACAATCGGGGCATTGACTTCGATGTATTTGCCAAGCCGACCACTGCGGAAATAACTGAAAGCGAAGTAGGGCTCAAGACCTGTGGAGACACCGACCATGGTGCCGGTTGAACCGGTGGGTGCGATGGTGAGCAGGTGGGAGTTGCGGATGCCGTGTTCGAGCACGCCTTCGCGGATGGTGTCGGGCATTTTTTTCATGAAGCCACTTTCATTGAACTTTCGGCGTGCATGGTCGCTATCGAGGAAGGGGAAGGGACCTTTTTCACGGGCGAGTTCGATGCTCGTCTCATAGGCTGTGACGGCAAGAAACTTGAACAGTTTGCGAATCAGTTCGAGGCCGTCTGGAGCACCATAACGCCGGTTGCACCAGATGAGCAAGTCATGAAGGCCCATGACACCGAGACCGACACGGCGTTCGCCGAGTGCTTGAACACGGTTTTCTTCAAGGAAATAATGGGTCTTGTCGATGACGTTGTCTTGCAATCTGACCGCGGTCCGAATGGTTTGTTCGAATTTGGCCCAGTCGACATCTTTGCTGTCATGGTCGACCATGTTAGCGAGGTTGATGGCGGCGAGATTACAGACCGAGTAAGGCGCAAGCGGTTGTTCGCCACAGGGATTGGTGCTGACGACTTTTTGTCCGTAACCGGTCGCATTGGTCATGGCGTTGGCATTGTCGATAAAGAAGATGCCCGGTTCGGCGGAGTAGGTGGCACAAATATTGATCAGGTTCCACAAATCGCGGGCCCGGATGGTCCGGTATGTTTTGACGCCGTAGCCGCGGTCTGCCCATTCACGCACATCGCCGACATGCACCCATTGGTCGTCATAGTAGGCTTTTTCTTCCACATTGTAGTGGTCGATGTCGGGGAAGCGGAGGGGATAGTCCGCGTCATGCTCCACCGCTTGCATGAAATCTTCGGTGATGGCGACGGAAATATTCGCCCCAGTCAGAAATTCGGGGTTGTTGACGTCATAGTGGCCGCCTTTGTTCAACCGCTCAAATGCCGTATCGACAATCCGTTTTGAAAACAGGTCGGGATTGATTTTCGCCTGTTCGAGAATGTATTCGTTGATGGTCACTTCCTCATCGCTGAGCGGGATGAACTTGAGTTTGTTTTTGGCCGCTTTGACGATGCTTGCATCTTTGATGGTTTCAATCAGAAACTGCAAGATTTTCGGGTTTTGCATTTTCGAGACGATGAACTCGACAATATCGGGATGCCAGTCGGCAAGCATGATCATCTGTGCACCGCGTCGTGAACCGCCCTGCTCGACGAGATGGGTGAGTTCCGACAAGTCGTGCAACCAACTGACCGCACCGGACGATTTGCCGCTGACGCCGCGTGCTAAACTGTTTTTCGGGCGCAAGGTCGAACCGTTGGTGCCGACGCCGCCGCCCCGGCTCATGATTTCCATCACTTGTTTGCGGTGGTCGCTGATGCCCCCGCGTGAGTCATGCACGAACGGCATGACAAAACAGTTGAAGTAGGTGACCTCAGTGTTTGAACCGGCACCGAAGAGGACTCGGCCGGCTGGGACGAGGTTTTGTGTGGCGACTTCATGGTAAAAACGTTCACGGATATCCGCGCTTTCATCGGCGCCAAGATGGTTCGCCAGACGCCGAGCGATTTGCTCATAATAGAGTTCAAGTGGCTTGTCAAGCTGCCGTTTGTTGCGGACGATGCAGCCGTCCTTGTCGGCATCTTCCGCTGCGGCACGGGATTCTTCCTCAAGGGTCACCGTGACCTGATCGCTTTCAATGGCGCGCACGACGCCGATGCCACGAGCGGGAAATTTCGGGTCGTCCCGAACAATCGTAATGACCAGATCGCCTACAGCGAGCGTCCGCAAGTCAAGGTCTTTTTGGGTGTAACGGTCGAGCATGACGAGTCGTGAGACACCTTCAAGCGAGAGCTTCATGTCGGGTGTGATGGGGACTAAGTGGGGGAAATGGTCTGTGATGGCCTGGTTGATGGCGTGGATCATCGTTTGGGGATAATGTTTCAAATCAATCACCTCTATGGTTCGGATACATGGGGTCGTTGAATGCAAAATAAGGACTTTCATTATAGCGCAAATCGGGATGGATTTTAAGACTTGACATTTCGCCACGCCTGTGAAATAAAACATGCAAGGGAATCGCAGGACATCTTTTGTTTCAAATGTCGGCATGAGTGTGAAGAAAGATAATTATATGGTATAATTTATCATGGCAACCGGTCAATCGGTCGGTGCATGCATGATTTTTTTTGAGGAGGTGGACTGTGGTCAATATCGACGTCATCATCATTCATATTTATTTGTTGTCGATTTTTACAACATTGGTCAAGCCAAAAATCTCCACCCACCTCTACCGGCTCCTCAAGTTTGGCGTCGTCGCGCTCTTTGTTTGGCTCATCAGTGCGTTGATCCCCGCGGGTCAAGTTTTGGCTGAACCGGTGGAACACGCGGTCCGCATCGTGCCGCTCATCGTACTTGTTTTCGTGATGACACAAACCGAAGTCCGTCTGATCTTGCGCAAGATTGGTGTTCGAACCGGGCTGTTGATGTCTAATACGATTGAAGAACACATCAAGACGGAAATCATCGACAGTGTCCGTTACTTATCAGAACGTCGCATCGGGGCGTTGATTACCTTCGAACGGAGCGATTCACTCGACGAGTATGTGCGTCATGCCATCCGGCTGAACGCACCTTTGACCTCAGAACTGTTGTCGACATTGTTCACCCCGAGCACCCCTTTACACGATGGGGCCGTCATTCTCAAAGGGGGCACCATCGTCAGTGCGGGATCCTTCTTTCCCTCGAGTGAAAACAGTGACATTCCCCACGCCCTTGGCTCAAGACACCGTGCGGCCATCGGCATCAGTGAACTGACGGATGCGTTGACCATTGTCGTCAGTGAAGAGAGCGGTCAAATCAGCGTCACCGTCGATGGGTATCTCGACCGTGACATCAGTGAAGATTCATTGCGGCTTTATCTGGAAAAATACTTGCAGAATTAAAAGCCGCAAGGCTTTTTTTCCACCTATCTTACCCGATATGACACACGCCGAAAGGTGGTCTGTTTATGCGTTATGATGTCATCGTGCTCGGTCAAAACTTCGCAGCGCATGCAGCGGCGGGCTTTTTGGCGCAACAAGGCCAGAAAGTTGCCGTCTTTACACTGGGTGAACCGTTTGATGGTTCAGCGCATGCGGTCCGTCTGGTCGATCGTCACCGACACCATTACCGTTTCATGATGCCGGCCGACAACTTCGGTGCTTTGGGAGAAGGCGAACTGTTTGCACGATACTTGAATCATCTCGGACTCGACGACAAATTGCCGGTCGTGCCCAATAAGACGGCACGGATTGTGCGAAGCGATGGCAGGATCATACGCCGTGACCATGGTTTTGAGGGTTTTCGCATTACATTGGTGCGCCACTATCCGCAGTCGAAAGCCGCCATCGATCAGTTTTTCACCGAGATGGCCGGTCATTATCAAGATTATCTCACGCAACGGACACAACGTTTGCTTAGTAAGCCGCATACACTCAACACGTTGACGAGCTACTTCGGTTCGGCCAACTTGGAGACGGTCTTGACACAGTATTTCGACGACCCGGCCTTGCGGGCGGAGTTTGGTACCTTGTATACCGTGGCCGGTTTACCGCTCAAAGCGATCCGTGCGGTCGATTATTTCACGCACTGGTTCGCCGTGATGGGGACGGCCTCCTATTTCTTGCGGGCTACGCACGCCCAACTGATTGAACGTCTGGTGGCCGATCAGGACTATGAACAGATTGACACCCCGCTCAAGGCGATTGAAACCGAAGGAAACCGGCTCCGCGCGATTGAGATGACAGACGGGGCGGTCCACTCAGCCCAGCAGTTTCTGATCGCCATACCACCTGAAACCTTTGTCATGCACTATGTGACACAGGAGAAAGGGTTCGTGAGTGAAAAAATCGCCCCGCCATTTCGGGGTCGCCCGGTCACGGAGATGCGCGGGACGGCGTATGTAGGCATCGAAACGACGGCGGCGTCTTTAGGAATTGACACCGTCCAGACGTTTTTTGAAACCGCCCCGGAGCACGCCAATCAGGTCTTGATTATTACCGATCAAACACAACTCGACGCGAAAGCCGCCCCAAAGGGACATGGGGCACTTCAGGTCGAATATGTGTGCCATACACCGGTTGATGAAGCGCAGTTTATGGCGATGCTGTCCAAAAAAATACCGCACATCGAGGCCGTCATCGCCAAAGTCAAGTTCGGTCCGCTTGTCCCCTATCGGGGCGGACACCACCCTTATTACGAACGACAAAAGTCATTGCGACTACTCGATCGGCTGGATCGGTTCAACCATTTGAAGGTGTTTGACAACAGCTGGTTCATCGGCCCGTTTCACACCCCTGAAGGCGGACTGCTCGCGCAACTGATGGTGGGTGTAGAAGTCGGTAATCTTCTGCGCTCCTCGCTGGACATGCCCGCTAGTATCGGTGCGAGCATTCCCGTTGAAATGCTGATTGCGATTGCGGCTGAACGTCTTGATCGCAACGTGACGGCTTCATGGACGAAGACGGTGGCATGGCGCATCGGTCCACGCTTTTGTACTTGGGCCTTTTACGAGGGTGATTTGACCCTTTATCACGGCTTAGGCGATGAGACACCCGATGTGTCGCTGTCGTGTGGGCTGGAAACGTTTGTTCAGTGGGTGGCGGGGATCCGTACGACGGAAGACTTGTTGGCACGGGATGCGATCGGCTTAAAAGGTGACGTGTCTTGTGCTCAGGCGTTTCTTGAAGCGTTTGTCGCCGAACCCTTGTCGCTCAAACAGCCCCATCGTGTACTAGGACGCGTGTCGCTTCTTTTGAGCATCATCTTGTTCATTGCGGCGCTTTGGTGGCAAACACATGGCCAGACGCCGTATGTGCCGGCCTTGCTTGTCAGCGGCCTGGTGGCGAAAGGTCTTGCGCAAAGCTTTGTTTTCAAGAAACCGCCGTGGCTTGACGGGGGCATGGCAGCCCTTGTTTTACTGCTTTGGGGGTTGCAACCTATCGTTTCAAACATCAGCGCCTGGGTTACGCTCAGCCTCATGATAGGGTTGCTGGTCAGCTTCTTCCTGCCTAAACTCGGCGCCTGGCCTTACTGGGCCATCGATCACCCCTTGGCGGACACCCGCTGGTTCGGCAAGGCCATGGGTGGTTTGAACTTGGTGTATGCATGCTTGCTGGCCCCGCTTGTTGTGGGATTGTTTCTGGCGACGGACATGCAAGCCTTCCTCGGTATCCATGCTATCATCCTCGGCGCGGTACTCACTAGAAACTATCCCGCACTTTACGCGCGGAGTCGCATCAAACGTCGCACTTAGGAGACCCATATGTTCGATCCTTTATCCATCGCCCTTTTTGGAAGCTGGTTCTTCCTGCTGGTGCTCAAACGCCTCCGCATGAAAAGCGGAGACCTCGACACCTTGTTTTTTGTCTTGGCGCTTGGCGGACGGATCGTCTTTGGTGAACTGCAAGCGTATCCGGTTGAGACGTGGATTATCGATGCCGCCTTGTATGCGGGCATCGCCTATACGTTGCTCTTTTTCTCACTCAACCAACTCTTTGACCGCGATGAAAGTCTGGCCCGCTATCAGGCATTGTCCAAAGAACATAAACACGTACTCATCAGCCACGAATCGTTGCGCAAACGTTTCATCAGCCTGATTGAGCTGCTCAAGGAAGGGTTGATTTTCCGTAACCACGATGGTACCTTGTTTGTGACGGAACCGTTTTTGACCATGACCGGTCATACTGAAAACGAGTGTTCTGCGGAAGACCACGATGCGAGAATCCACCCTGAAGATCGTGACATCGTCCAGACGACACTGAAGAAACTAAACCGTCGTCACCCACGCTATAACATCACCTACCGTTACAAGAAATCAACCGGCTATGTCTGGTTGAAAGAACGCGGCATCCTCGTCTATTATGAAGACCGTCGGATGATTATCTCGCTTGTTCAAAGTATCGATGTGCGGATGCATCCGGCCTCGGAAGTCGATCTGCTCAACACCATGAAGTTCAATGATACTTTTTACGAGGCGCTTCAAGAAATCAACCGGCGCCGTCAGCCCTATCACCTCGTGTTTTTCGAGTTGAGCAACATTCCACTAATCAACCAACAGTACGGTCGCGATTTCGGCGATTTGATGATGGGTGAGTTTTTGAACAAGATGACCTATCATTTTCTCAAGGATGACCGGAGCCTCTTTAGAATCAGCGGCATTCGCTTTGCGATGATCGTCCGCGATGAACGCAAATATGAAATTCTTGAGCGTGCGCTTAAGCACGGCGGCGATCTCTTGAACTTCGAGATGCATTTCGGCCGGGTTCAAGAAACTGTATTTCCGCATTTTGGCATGCAGAAGGTGACCGTATTTGAAGAACCCATCGATGAAGTGATTAAACGCTCTAATCGGGCGCTTGATATCGCTAAAAGCGAAGAGAGTCCCGACAACTACTTCAAAATTACCTGAAAGGGGGTGCGCCGATGTACAGTGTGATTGTAGCGGCCGGCGGGTCAGGCCGACGAACTGGTCTGACCGAGCGGAAAATCTGGGTTGCGCTCAACGGCACACCCGTCATCGAGCATACGGTGCGTGCGTTTGAAGCGGATGATGCCTGCATGCAAATCGTCATTGCCGCACATCCTGAAGATGTGACGCGCCTAGCGAAGACGTTCAAGGACCGGGCGACGGTGGTTGAAGGTGGCCTAACGCGCACAGAAAGTGTACACGCCGGTCTTAGTCTCACCATCGCGCCCTATGTGTTGGTTCATGATGCCGCGCGACCGTGTGTGACACAAGACGTGCTTACGCGCTTGAAAGCGGCGCTTAAGCATCATGATGCCGTCTCCTTGGCCGTACCGGTCGTCGATACGCTCAAACAGACGCACGGTGACCTGCTAGGGGCGACGCTTGCGCGTGAAAAGCTTGTCGCTGTTCAAACCCCACAAGCGTTCATCCGTGAAAAGCTTATGGTGGCGTATGGACGTTGGGTTCAAGCGGGGAAGACGGCCTATCCTTGTGATGCGTCGCTTTATCAAGCCATGCTCGCTGAACCGGTCCATTACGTGCTTGGGGCACGGACGAACATCAAGTTCACCACGCTTGATGATATCGCCTTGCTAGAGGCGGTGCTCTCATGATGCGTATTGGTCACGGCCATGATACCCACCGCTTACAAGCAGGAACGTACTTGCGACTGGGTGGCATCACGCTTGAAGCCCCTGTGTCGGCCGTTGGGCATAGCGATGCCGACTGTCTGGTCCATGCTATTTGTGATGCGTTGCTTGGGGCGTTGACACTTGGCGATATCGGACGACACTTTCCCGATACCGACAACGCATACCGCGGCATCGATTCAACACAACTGCTCAAGCACGTCGTCGACAAGATGAAGACGCGGGGTTATCAGCTGGTTCATCTGGATACGATTATCCATCTTGAGCGACCAAAACTCGCGCCGCACCTCGATGCGATGCGTGCGGTGCTCGCCAACCATTTACAAACACACATCGACCGCATCAACATCAAGGCAACGACCGGTGAAGGACTCGGCATCGTTGGCCGCGGTGAAGCCATTGTCTGTGATGCGGTTATCTTGATCGCAAAGGAGGTTATGTTATGAGTCAAGTCAAACGTTTGTACCGCAACGACAAAGATACGATGATTTCTGGGGTGTGTAGCGGATTGGCCGATTACTTAGGGGCCGATCCGACGCTTGTGCGTGTCTTGGCGGTTTTGGCCTTGTTTATGACAGGTGGCACGGCGTTGATCGGTTATATTATTCTCGCCATCGTCGTACCGACGAAAAGCAGTTTGGTAGAAAAAGGTGAAATCATCGATGACACCAAAAGGGACCCTAAAAACGATTACACCATCGATCCCGAAGATTACAAACTTTAAGGAGAGACAATTATGATTGAAACCGCCCATGGCAATTTCGAGTTGATCAAGGATCATCGTGAAGCCCTTGACATCAAATCATTCAACGACCGCTATGTCGACTGGTTCGACCGTTATCTTTATGTTGTCGGTGATATCAGCGGTGAAAAACTCAGGCTGAGAGGGTTCACCGAGAAGACCATCCGCGAGGTGCAGGACTACCTGATGGAATCCTTGCCACCCAACTGCCCATATTTTATTCTCAAGCGGTTGAGTCCTGCCGAAATAAAAGATGACGACGAGACATAAGAAATAGATTAGCGTCCATCCGTGCCTGCTTGCGACCTTGGTGTATAATGAATGTGCAAGGTGGTGATATCATGGATGAACATGTAATCATTGAACAAGTAATCGGTATTATCGACAAGCTGCGCCCTTACATCAACCGTGATGGCGGGGATATTCGCTTTGTCAAATATGAAGAAGGGATCGTCTACGTGGAACTGCTCGGTGCGTGTGTGGGCTGCATCGCCATAGACTCGACATTGAAAGATGGCGTGGAGGCGATTTTGCTTGAAGAAGTGCCCGGCATCATCGGTGTAGAACACATCTAGACGCATGGTACACGTATGGATACATTGAAAGCTTTTGCGGAAAACCGCATGAATGATACGGAAAAACGCGACATCGTCGTGAACCTTCTTAAATCACGGGGTGTCGAACTTTCCGATATGGCCGAGCTCACACTCGACTTGCAGAAGAAATATATCCCCCAGCTGACCTTTGAAGTCTGCCTCGATCATATCGAGCGGGTTGTCATGAAACGGGAAGTGCAAAACGCCATCCTAACAGGATTGGAACTGGATATCTTGACCGAAAAAGGTCATGTGAGCGAGCCGCTCAGGACGATGTTGCTCGATGATCATGGTCTGTATGGTATTGATGAGATTTTGGCTTTGGCGATTGTCAATGTGTATGGTTCGATTGGGTTGACGAACTTCGGTTATGTCGACAAATTAAAACCCGGCATCATTGCCAAACTCGATGAAGCCGGCAAGGCCGAGGGTGTCTGTCATACGTTTCTTGACGACATCGTCGCGGCAATTGCCGCAGCCGCAGCCGCATCGATTGCCCACCGGTATGTGAAAAAGTAAGGTCGATCGAATCTGTGCGATGCACAAACGGGCTTTGGTACACACGATGTGTGCGAAAAAGCCCTTTTTGTTTGTCATCACACGTATTTTTTCAAATTGATGGGTTTTCAGGCGTTAATTTGGTATACTGTACCTAACTAGAACCGAGGTGTTTAATCATGCGCGAAGGCGATATTGTCAAAGGACAGATCACGGCGATTAAACCGTACGGTGCGTTTGTAAAAGTGAGTGATACCGTGACAGGGCTCATTCATATTTCCGAGTTCAGTGACCGCTATGTGCGGGACATCAAGGATTATGTCAACATCGGAGACGTGCTTGATCTCAAGGTACTCAGCATCCAAGACGGCCAAAAGTTGTCATTGAGTTTCAAAAGTTTGCACAAACGCAAGAAACGCTTCAAAATAAAGTTGAAGTCAGGCTTCCTTCCTTTAGAGACAAAACTTCAAGAGTGGATTGCGGCCTATCCGTACGAGGACAATGACGGCGAATGATCAAACCGCCGTTTTTGTTTGAGTGGGCTAAAAACCAAGACCGAAGCGGCGCCGGCCATCCGCGTCACAAGGCATCATTTAGACAACGTTTTCAAACCGGATTGACTTGTCTAACCAGCTTGATTCATGATAACATGAGAGCATCGAGAGAGGATGAACACGATGATACACCCTTTGCATATTGATACCCATAGCATCCCGTCGGGGATGCTATCTGAAGCGCAGGCACTGTTTCCTGCCGTCATGACCGCCCACCGACAACTGCATGAAGGCCGTGGGCCCGGCGCTGAGTATCACGGCTGGCTCAACTGGCCATCAACGATGTTAGAAAGCATGGACATGCGCCGAATCATGGCGACTTCGAAGCGGCTGTGTCGCGATACCGATGTGATATTGGTCATCGGGATTGGCGGGTCTTACCTGGGTGCGAAGGCCATCATTGAAGCCTTGCGCGAACCCTATGCACCCGCTACCCCGGAAGTGCACTTTATCGGCCATCATCTTTCCGGCCGTGAAATTGAAGGTCTGAAAGCGTACTTGCGTGACAAGCGGTTTGCGATTAACGTCATCTCTAAGTCCGGCACGACGACTGAACCGGCGGTGGCTTTCCGGATTTTCAAGACGTTGCTTGAAGAACAGGTCGGTAAAGAAGCGGCCGCACAACGCATTGTTGCGACGACGGATGCGCACCGGGGGGCTTTACGTGAACTCGCCGAGCGTGAAGGCTATGAAACGTACGTCATCCCAGATGACATCGGCGGTCGCTACAGCGTCTTTACCGCTGTGGGGCTGTTGCCGATTGCTTGTGCAGGCCTTGAAATCGCGCCGTTAATCACCGGTGCTGAAGCCGCTGAAAAGGCGTTGAAAAACCCTGTCGACCGTCAATTTTATCTTTATCCGGCCTTACGGAACGCCTTTTATGCAGCGGGCCGGAAAATCGAGCTCTTTGTCCATTATGAACCCGCTTTGGGGTTTGTTGCCGAGTGGTGGAAACAGCTGTTTGGTGAATCCGAAGGCAAAGCCGGCAAAGGTTTGTTTCCCGCGAGTGTTGGGTACACGACCGATTTGCATAGTCTTGGCCAGTATGTGCAAGAAGGGGAGCGGCATTTGTTTGAAACCGTGCTCGCCATCGAAGAAACGGGCAGTACCCTACGCATCGAAAACGATGCGCTCGACAGCGACGGCTTGAACTACTTGGCCGGGCGACGCATCGACAGCGTCAATGCCCATGCGATGCAAGCGACGATGCTCGCGCATGCCGATGGCGGTGCCCCGAGTTTGCTTTTGAGACTCAAGCATCTAGATGCGTATCATCTTGGCTGGTTGCTTTACTACTTTCAGTGGAGTTGTGCGCTGTCAGGCATCGTCCTCGGTGTCAACCCGTTTGATCAGCCCGGTGTTGAAGCGTATAAGAACAACATGTTCGCGCTTCTTGAAAAACCCGGTCATGAAGCGGCGACGAAGACCTTGAAAAAAAGACTTGAAGGATTGCAAAAATAAAAAAACACCTCCGGCCAGGTTGAGTTTTGCAGGGCACGGGGGTGTTTTGTCCGCTTACGTGCGAAGACGTTTGTGATACGGTTTTAACTCAACTTGTTTGTCGGTGACGGACGTTTCGATGTGTAAGGTGTCCGGGAAAGTTTCACCATCACATTGCGCTGTTTGCGGTGTCGGCATGGTGGCGATGACATGGCGGGCCTTAGTCAGGAACACATAGCGTTTCAAATGAATGTGCAGACCGAAGTAAACCGATAGAAAAACAAGGAAAAGCAAGACTTTACCCATCCCGTGGATGACGATGACATCAAGCAGCGGTTCAGACAGTTTAGCCTTCGGGGTCAACTTCATGCCGCCGCCGATATACGCGCCGTTGTTCGTGTTGATCAGATAGGCTTTCTTAAACGTCCTTGGCGTCCCGTCAATCACCGTTTCAAGTGTCTGAGGCTGATACATGATGAATGCCTTCAAGGTGTTCAAAAAATACCGCATCTTGTTTTTGCGACGCGAGCGGTTGACAAGCGCACTGATCATCCCGTCAATACCCATACCGGCACCATTGATGAAATAATGTTGTGTATGGTCGGTGGTCAGTTTCATCACGGTTTGCGGTCCGGGGGGTTGTGTTTTCACGCTGCGGAGAAAGTCGTTGCCTGACCCACTGCGCCGGATGTAGGTGCGGTGTTTGAACGGCAAGGCGAAGGTTTTGTTCACAAAACTGTTGATGGTGCCGTCGCCCCCGATGACAATCAGCGTGATATCCGCTGGGGTTTCATTGACATAACGGGCCAAATCTTCAATCTTGAGGAGACTTTTAATCCGAAACGGCTGATGGGTCTTCTTGAGATGGTCGACAAGCTTTTTCGTCGTCCGCCGGGCTTTGCGGTTTTTAGACAACGGATTATAAAGTAGGATGGTCATGGCGTCACCGCCTTTCAAGGTGCTTTCATTATAGCATAGGCCATGATGACACACACAACGTTTTTTGATGGACCCAGCAAATTATGGTATAATATCACGGATAACACCACTAAAGAGGTGAAGCGATTTGGCGATTCATGTATCCATAGAAAACTTAGCGGCGATGCAGCATTTCGCCAAACAACTCAGCACGTATTTGTTTCCTGGGTTTGTCTTGTGCCTCTCAGGGGATCTCGGGGCTGGCAAGACCACCCTCACGCAGTTTCTCGGTCGCGAGATGGGGATCGAGGCAACCATCAATTCGCCGACGTTCACGTTGATGAAAACCTATGACGAGGGCCACCTAGAACTGGTCCATATCGATGCGTACCGGTTGGAAAATATGGGTGGGGACGCGTCGCTTGAGGAAGCGATTTCGCAAGCCGAAGTCGCCGTGATCGAATGGTATGAACACCTGCTTGACAACTTACCGGAAACCTATTTGACCATCCATCTGCGTCATGATGGTGGGGAACGCCGTCTTCTGTCGATTGAAGGAGGGGGTCGCTATGCAGCCATTGCCGAAGCACTTGGTGCTTGATACGGCCACAGATTTTTTGTATGTGGCTCTTTTTGAAGGGAGCCGCTGTCTTGCCTCGGTGTATCGGCAAGGTTACAACAACCATTCCGAAACACTCATGCCGGAAGTGTACCGGCTCTTTACCGAAGTCGGTTGGGTCCCCCGCGATCTCGATGCGGTTCTTGTCGGCATCGGTCCTGGTAGTTATACCGGTGTCAGAATTGGTGTGGTCATCGCCAAAATGCTCGGGTTTAGCCTGTCGATTGATGTCTTGAGCATAAGCAGTCTAGCCTTGCTTGCAAGTGGGGCGGAAAGTGGACCGGTGACGGCATGGATCGATGCGCGGCGCGGGATGGCTTTTGCGGGTGTCTACACCTTTGAACAAGACCGACTCGTCTGTTTAGAAGCGGATCGATACCGCCCACGACCCGACAAAGAAAACGACCCGACACCGCTTGAACAGGCACGACCGAACCCCCTTAAGCTTTTCGGGACACCACTGATTCAAAAAGTCCGCGATATACATCAGCTTGAACCCGTCTATTTGCGCCAGACGGAAGCTGAGGCGCAACACGCACAACGGGGAAGGAAGGTATAGACGAATCATGGCAGAATTTTTCGGATACGTCATCGACCCCCAGCGGGGTGTACGACTATTTCATTGGACCCATTACATGCACATTGCCTTTGCGATGATTGCCACGTATTTGCCGCTACGGTATGCGGAAGCGTTGCATCGTCGCCCTGATGAACACCGTGTGCGAAACGTGGCATTTTGGTGGCTCATCGCCCTAGAAATCATCTACCACGCGCACAATTGGGCGGCGGGTGAGTGGTCGTTCCCTTTGCATATATGTAGCTTCGCGGTCATCATGTGCTTGGGATTGCTCAAGACAAACAGCCAACGGATTTTTGAGTTCGTCTTCTTCTTCGGTGTCTTAGGGGGCTTCATGGCGCTCTTTGTGCCGTTCAGCTATGGCTTTCCATACACGAATATCCGGTTTTACCATTTCATACTCATCCATATGACCATCATCATGATTCCCTTGTACTACTACAAAGCCTATGGGTTCCGCGTGACGCTGCGTGCGACCTATAAAACCTTTGTCATGGTGTTGCTGGTCGCGCCGGTCATCTATAACATCAACCGTCTGCTTGGCCGCCTCAATGCTACAACCAATGTCAACTACTGGTTCGTCAGCGACATCCCTGAACATGTGAGTGCGATTTTCGGTGATAACTATTTGATCTACATCGCGGTGTTGTTGTCGATGATTTACATCGCGCAGATGATTTTGTATAAAGTGTCCAACCGCATCGAACGGCAACGGGATCATGCTGAATCCTGAGGTGCGTTTGCGCAAGGCGTCGATGGCTGACGTCAGCTACATTGAAACGATGGAACAGACGGTGTTTGGCAAGACGTTTGGCAAGAAAATGTTGACCGAGGAGATTCTTTACAATCCGATGGCTTATTATCGGGTGCTTGAAGTCGACGGGCGACGGGTCGGATACTGCAGTCTTTGGATTACGATTCCCCATGCGGAAATCGTGCAAATTGTGCTTGAACCAGCTTACCGGGGCGCCGGCTATGGTCGGTTGATGATGACAGCGTTGCTTGCGCTTTGCACCGAGCATGCCGTCGAAGCGGTGACGCTTGAAGTGCGTGTCTCAAATACAGCAGCCATCGGCTTTTACGAGCGGCTTGGTTTTGTGCGGGCATCCGTACGCAAACAATACTATGATAACGGCGAAGATGCGCTGCTTATGCTTAGGCAGCTTGCGCCTTCAAGTGAAGAAGGAGGGACGGTATGATTGTTCTGGCTGTTGAGACGAGTTGTGACGAAACCAGTGTCAGCGTCACGCAAAATGGCGAGACCATTTTAAGCAACATCGTCCTTTCGCAGATTGACATCCACCAGGCATTCGGGGGTGTCGTCCCTGAAATTGCCTCCCGAGAACATGTCAAAGGCATCACCATTGTATTCAAAGAAGCGCTTGAAAGCGCGGGAATCAAAGCGGAAGACGTCGATCTGGTCGCGGTCACACAAGGTCCGGGTTTAATCGGGAGTCTGCTCATTGGCATCAACGCAGCCAAGGCGTTTGCTTTTGCGCATCAGAAACCCCTCGTCGGTGTGCACCATATCGCTGGACATATTTATGCCAACCGGCTGGTGGGTCCGATGCAGTTTCCGCTTGTTTGCCTCGTTGTCTCCGGGGGCCATACCGAACTGATTCTCATGCGAGGGCACTACCAATTTGAAAAACTCGGTGAAACGCAGGATGATGCAGTGGGGGAAGCGTATGACAAAGTCGCCCGTGTCCTTGGGCTCGGCTATCCGGGCGGACCAGAAATCGATGCCCTCGCCGCCACCGCCAGCCCCGACATTCCCATGCCCGTGAGCATGATGGACGGCTATGATTTCAGTTACAGCGGTCTGAAGAGTCACGTCATCAACCTGCTCAACCAGAAACGCATGAAGGGAGAAGCGATTGATGTGGCACGGCTTTCGGCCAGTTTCCAGCATGCGGCGATTGAACAGCTCATCATCAAAAGTCGCGCTGCCGTTGATGCCTATGGTGCTAAGATGTTCATGGTCGCCGGTGGGGTCGCCGCGAACAAACACTTACGCCAACGCGTCGAAAGGACCTTTACCGATGTAGCCTTACGGATACCGCCCTTTGCTTATTGTACCGACAACGCAGCCATGATCGGTATCGCAGCCCACTATCAGGTCCAAGCCGGTCACAGCACAGAATCGTATGCACTGAAAGGCCATTCGCGACTAAAACTCACGCCCTGAGAACGTCTTGGGGCGTTTTTGATTGCTTGAGCGCGGGCGTTCATACGATTTTCACAACGACCGTGTATAATAGAGGTATCGCCTAAATACGGAAAGAAGGGCTTACCCATGAAAAAATTTCTCATGATTGTGTTCATCATGCTTTTGATGGTGTTGGGGTTACCCGTGCTGTTGCTTGGTCTTATGTACGAGGGTGACACCCTTGAAGCGATGCCGCTTGAACTCTATACCGAGGATGCGGATGGATTCGGCATGCTTTATGCACGGATAGATGAGGCGTTGGCGGCGGCGCAAGACGATGAGGCGGCCAACTTGACAATCGCCTTTGATGAAGACGTGCTCAATACGTTGATTTTCAACTTTGTTCGTGGCGATGCCCCGTTCAAAGACGGCTTGAATCCTGATTATTTGCCTTCTGTGGCATGTGAGACGGCCGCATGTGGCAGCATTCTTGAAGAAACCTTCATCCACGATGGCCGCCGTTTCATCATCCGGCTCGAAGGTGTTTTTGTACGGTTTCATGAGACCGGCATGCGTTTGCATGCGGCCCTTGCCTTGAGCTATGGTGACCGTTTTACGTTCAAGACGGTTGTGACACTGGATCTTGAACACGTTTCAGATACCGAACCCGGCACCTTCACGCTGGCTTATGCGGGTGCACAAATCGGCCGTGTGCCCGTCCCAAGCCGTATCCTGAACACCGCAATGACCTTGTTTGACCGGGTGACGAGTTACGACTTTGACGCAGTCATCCAAGCGGACTCAGACAGCCCATTTACGATTGACAGGCAAGCGTTGCAGGTCACCTTCGATGCCCTCGCTATGATCGAGCAGGCCACGGCAACCGTTGAAGACGACCCAGGGGCCGATCTTGCCCTGGTGCTGCTTGAGACACTATGGCAAGACGATTTGATACATTTTGGACTCGATGGATTGGGCCTTGCCTTGCATGTGCGACTGTCACACTTGCGGGTGCCACCTGCGGTGACAATCCCTGCCTCACTACAAGCCCAACAAGATGATGCCGGCTTCATGCCAGAAGCCTTTGTGTTGCAAGACTATCTCAAGCGTCAGCTTGAAACATGGCTGATTGAACACGCGCTCGGTGGGACAGGTCGGTTCAGGCTTCCTGCCGATGTCATCAACGGGGCACTGTATCACGAAGCCGGCGGATTTGAGCGTTTTCAATATGAGTTCGACTACCGAAATGATGCAGGAAATCAGGGCATCCTTTGGACGGGCCTTGAGGCATTGTGGTTCGATTTTGCACCCGAGGATGTCGAGGTCGTAGCCGGTGAAGTGGTCGTGTTTGGCTTGTTTGACTTCGGTGGCCTCAAAAGTCGGCTCGCCCTCACAAACCGGCGGGTCGACGGCGCTTCAGATGGGGTGCTTGTGCTAGAACTGACGCAGGTGACCCTCGGTGAACACGGTGACAAACCCCATCTGACCATCAGTCAGACTGAAGCCTTTACAACGCTGTTTGCGAACATGGCGGTTGAACCGTTTATGTCGGTCGATGCGAACGCGCGATGGGTGATTGACGGCACGGCGCTGCTTGATGCAGCAGGCACAACAGGCGTGTGGTCGGTGCACGCAATCGACATGGACAGCGCTGGGATCTTCCTTGAGGTGACACCCAGTCATGCCACCTTGCAAGAAACCTTTGAGGCTATGACGGCCGCCTTGCGCACGGTGTTTTCATCGGGTCTAAGCGTTGCGCTTGAAGCCGCAATAGACGACAGTCCCGAAAGTTCGGCGTTGCTTGATCAGCTCACCCAGATTGAAACGGTGCTCACAAGTGGCCAAGATCCCGATGCGCAAGCCATCACTTTACTACTTGCTCAGATTGATGCCTTGTCTTCGACCGCACGCGCGCAGTTCACCGACACCCTTGAGTCTTTGCTCGATGCCACTGTCTTAGCCCGTTTTAACGCCGATTTCCGCGACTGAACCCACCAACGCCAAGGCGTGTCTTTAAAAACAAGTTGTCATCTTTCACCAAGCGCATCGATATGTAGCGCATGCGTGTTAGAAAACCGAAATCGACACCGTCCGTGCACTGCGCTGTCTGTTTTTGCTTGAAACACTTTCCATTTAAGGTTAAAATCGCTATAATGTGTGTGAAAGAATAGGTGATTTTCATGGAAAACAAACATTTTATCCGCACCATCATCGAAGAAGACATCAAATCTGGGAAACACGCGTACCCCGTGACCCGCTTTCCACCCGAACCCAATGGGTTTCTTCATTTAGGACACGCCCGGGCAATCATTATGAATCATGCCCTCGCCGAAGAGTACGGCGGGTACTTCAACTTACGATTTGACGACACGAATCCCGTCAAAGAAGATACGCTCTTTGTCGAGGCGATGCAAGCAGACATCGCCTGGCTTGGTTGCCACTGGAAACATCTTTTGTTTGCGAGTGACTACTTCGAAACCATGTATCAACGGGCGATGGTGCTCGTTGAAAAAGGTCTCGCCTATGTATGCGACCTGACCGCTGAAGAAGTTCGCGCCACCCGCGGTGATTTGCGCACGCCCGGGCAAAACAGTCCGTATCGTACGCGCTCGATTGCCGAAAACAAAACCCTCTTCAAGAACATGCGGGACGGGCACTATCCCGATGGCGCCCGGACATTGCGTGCGAAAATTGACATGGCCAATCCGAACATGAACATGCGCGACCCCGTCATCTACCGCATCCAACGCGCGCACCATCACCGCACGGGGGATGACTGGTGCATATACCCGATGTATGACTTTGCCCACCCACTCGAAGACGCGATTGAAGGCATCACCCACTCCTTGTGCAGTCTCGAGTTTGAAGACCACCGCCCGATTTATGACTGGTTTGTCAAACATACGGATATGCCCGACGTCCCCAGACAAATCGAGTTCGGCAAATTGATGATTGCCGATCAAGTAACCGGGAAACGGCATATCAAGAAACTTGTCGATGCGGGTCTAGTCGATGGTTGGGACGATCCACGCCTGATCACGTTGAGTGGTTTGCGTCGTCGCGGTGTTCCACCCCAAGCCATCCACCGCTTCATTCATGCTTTAGGGCTACCTAAATCGCAAGGGGACACCGACATCCAAATGTTTTATGAGTATGTTCGCGATTATCTCGGCGAGTCCGCCCGAAGAATCCATGCGGTACTCGATCCCGTGAAAGTCGTCATCACCAATTATCCATCCGATACACCGGAAACACTTGAAGCCCCTTTTCACCGTGATGCACCGGAACTTGGCACACGCAAGATCCATTTCGGCAAGGAACTCTATATCGAACGCGAAGACTTCATCGAAGCCAAACCCAACAAAAAGTGGAAACGCTGGGCGCTTGATGTCGAAGTCCGACTCATGCATGCGTATTTTGTGAAAGCCCACCAGGTCGTCAAAGACGCAGACGGTGTGATCCAGGAAATCCATGCCACCTATGACAAGGATACTCAAAGTGGCTCGGGCTTTGATGCCCGCAAACCAAACGGCACCATCCATTTTGTGGAAGCCCATACCGCCCAACCCGTTGAAATCCGTCTTTTCGAACCGTTGTTGAAGCCTTCTTCCGACCCGAAAGCCCCCTACGAAGCGCGACTCAATCCTGATTCTAGACGCACGGTGCACGGTTTCATCGAAGGTGCGGTCATCCCACATCCGCATGAAGCCTTTCAGTTCACCCGTATCGGCTATTTTGCCCTCGATCCCGACAGTCAAAAAGAAGCCTACGTATTCAACCGGGTTGTCGAGTTGAAATCGTCTTTCAAACCGACTTTTCAAAATAAATAAGCCAAACCTCTTGCATTATTGTCAATATCGTGTATTATGGTATAGGAACTTAAACGCACTGACGTAATTTGTAAGAACCGGACATCTGAGCCTTCTTATAAGTTTCTCGCACCGTTTAAGAAATTTGCAAGAAGGAGGAACACAACGTATGACTGGTACTGTTAAATGGTTCAATGCCGAAAAAGGTTTCGGTTTCATCACTACTGATGAAGGTGTCGATGTTTTCGCACACTACTCACACATCAACAAAACTGGATTCAGAACGCTTGAAGAAGGCGAAAAAGTCGAATTCGAAATCGTCGAAGGCGCAAAAGGCCCTCAAGCTGAAAACATCACAGCTCTGTAAGTATTGCCTTTAAACCCGTTGCGTCCGCGCGACGGGTTTTCTTTTGCAAAAAAAAGGGCGTGAACACGCCATAAGACCGCCCACGGATTCCGTGGGTTTTTCTTAGTAAAGCGCTACTTTTTAGGCGAAATTTTTGGTATAATTGAATGGGGTGAAAGAAATGGATAAACTGCTCATCGACTTGAATGCACCGCAAAAAGAGGCCGTATTGGCCACACAAGGTCCTGTCATGGCAATTGCCGGGGCGGGTAGCGGTAAAACCCGTGTGCTGACGCGTCGCATCGCACACCTTATTTATAATGAGCGGATTCCGCATGAAAACATTCTCGCCATCACGTTCACCAACAAGGCTGCCAATGAAATGAAGCATCGCATCCAAAAGTTGCTTGGGATCGGAACACAAAGGATGTGGATTTCAACTTTCCATGCCATGTGTGCGCGGATTTTGCGCGATCACATTGACCGGCTCGGCTACGACCGTCGTTTTCAAATCATCGACGACGATGACAGTGTCGCGTTAGTCAAGACGATGCTCAGGCGGGCCAACATCGACGTGAAGATGGTCAACCCCAAGTCTTTAAAAAATCATATCATGAACCTCAAGAGCGACATCGTACAACTCGATGACTATCCAGAACCACTCAAAACATACCTTGAGGCCATTTTCCCAGCCTATCAAGCCTACCTTTTCGACAATCAACTCCTCGACTTTGAAGACCTGTTGGTCAAGACAATTGAACTCTTGGAGAAACATGATGATGTCAGAGCCCATTACCACGCCCAGTTTGCCCATGTCCTCATCGATGAGTTTCAAGATACCAACGATGTCCAGTACCGTCTGATTAAGTTACTCGTCAACGAAAAACGCAATGTTTTTATCGTCGGTGATGAAGATCAGAGCATTTATGCGTTTCGTGGGGCGAACATTGAAAATATCCGCAAGTTTAAGGCAGCCTATCCCGATGCCCGGAAAATCTTGCTTGAAAAAAACTACCGCAGTACCGACACCATCCTCAAAGCTGCCAAT
>RECF01000023.1 GCA_007694145.1 Acholeplasmatales bacterium
GAGTTGTATGATTTGTTGAAGTTTCTGTACCAGGATGTCGAACGGGTGCAGGTGTTGGCGTTTGCGAAGGTTGAAAAACGCAAGGATGACCGGAAGTCACTGTTGCAAAGTTCCGCTTCGACTAAGCGTGAAGCGCTTGGACAGTTGATTGATTTGTACATAGCCACCATGGAGAAGGCGGATTTTGAACCCTCTTTCATCATCGTGAACTTCTTTCTTGATTTAATGAACAGCAAGCCTTTTATCGCGCACAATGAACCTGTCGCCTACATGATGCTCTATATTTTATTGCTGTCAAGCGGTTACCGGTGCCTTCATCTCTATAGTCTTTTTGAAGCACTAAGCAAGCACCATGACAAGTTCATCAATCATATCAAAGAAGCATCTTTGAACTGGAATGAGGGTCTGTCTAATCCGATGGGTTTGCATCGTTTCATGCTGCAGCGTCTCCTTGAAGCGTATCGCTCCGTGGAGTATGAGGTGCGCAATTACACCTTTGATCAGCAAACCAACAAGTCGGATTATGTTGAAAACACCATCAACAAGCTCGAGGAAGTATTCAGCAAACAAGATATACGCCACCGTCATCCGACCATCTCCGATTCAACCATCAACCGCACCTTGAAACGGATGCGCGATGAGAAAAAGATTCGCCCGCTAGGAACGGGTCGTAGTGCGAAGTGGATGAAGCTTTATCCAACCGCAAGAAGATCGAACCTGTTCGAACAAATGAAAATGAAAGTATGAGATGGCTGTCATCAAGCCGCTCATGACACTGTTTAGGATGTGACACAATGCAGATAGACATGATGATTAAAACCTTGATTGAGACGGCACTCAAACAAGCGCAACTTGACACATGGCCAGACATCGAGATTGAAGTGCCCAATGATACGACAAATGGGGACTATGCCACGAATATTGCGATGAAACTCGCTCGCGTTCTCCGTCGGGCGCCCCTAGCAATCGCTGAAAGTTTGGTCGCTAACATGCCCGACAACCCTGCTTTCAAACACATTGAAGTCGCGCGACCCGGATTTATCAATTTCTATGTCGACAAACGTATTTACCGAGACGTCATCGGGGAAGTACTACAGGCCGGTGCCGATTTTGGCGCCTCGACAATTGGGGCAGATCGACGCGTCAACATCGAGTTTGTGAGTGCCAATCCAACCGGTAGCCTCCATATCGGCCACGCTAGAGGCGCTGCCGCAGGTGATGCTTTAGCACGTATTATGCAAAAAGCTGGTTTCAACGTCACCCGTGAGTATTATGTCAACGATGGCGGCAATCAAATCAACCAACTCGTCCGGTCCATCGATGTCCGTTACCGCCAAGCGCTCGGCGAGACCATCACCATGCCCGAGGATGGCTATCACGGCCCAGAAATCATTGTGTTGGCCAAGCAACTTGTTGCCGACCATGGCGACCGGTTTTTGCATGAAGACGGCGGCGAGCAGTTTCGTCAGTTCGGCGTAAACCATTTACTTGCTGCTTTACGTGCGGATCTTGAAACTTTTCGTGTCCATTTTGATGTGTGGTTCAGTGAAGCGACACTGTATGAAAACAAGACCGTCGAAGCGACGATCGAACAACTCAAGGCAAGTGGTCATACGTACGAAGAAGAGGGTGCTTTGTGGCTCAAAACGTCACATTATGGTGATGAGAAAGATCGCGTCATTGTCAAAAGCGATGGGTCATACACATATCTTTTACCTGATATTGCTTACCACGCCGATAAGCTTTCAAGAGGTTTTGAGCAGTTGATCGACATTCTCGGCAGTGACCATCATGGTTATGTCCCCCGTCTCAAAGCCGCCATCCAAATGGTGGGTGGTGGGGAAAATGCGCTTGAAGTCGAGTTGTTGCAAATGGTCAAGGTGTTGCAAAATGGCGAAGAGCTCAAAATGAGCAAGCGCAGTGGAAAAGCCATCACCTTGCGTGATTTGATCGATGAAGTCGGCGTCGATCCCATTCGTTACTTTTTTGCGATGCGCAGCTTGAACACCCACATGGAACTCGACTTAGATCTCGCCTTGAAAGAGAGCAATGAAAACCCGGTGTTCTATGCACAGTATGCCCATGCCCGCATTGCAAGTATCCTCCGTAACGCGGCCGAAAAATCACTGAAACCCAACCTGAATCGTCGTCAATTTGAGACCTTACAAAGTGACAAGGCCCTTGAATTGTTGGCTGTTCTAGTCGATTATCCGCTGACCGTTGAGCTAGCCGCAAGCAAACGGCTACCGCATAAAATCACGCAATACATTCAGCGTTTGGCGCAAGCTTTTCACACCTTTTACGCCTCGGAGACCGTCATTTCAGAGGATGCTGAGGCAACAGAAGAACGTCTGGTTATGCTTCATGCTGTCAAGACAGTCATGCAAAACGCTTTAGAACTCGTTGGGGTCGAAGCAAAAGAGCGTATGTGACACGTCCCCGGATTAGATTTAGAGAGGAAGAGATGTATGAATCTATATGATTATGTCAAGAATGTGCCGGATTTTCCTGAAAAGGGCATCCAGTTCAAGGACATCACCCCACTGATTGGTGATGGTGAAGCCTTCCGTTACGCCACCCGTAAGTTTGCTGAGTTTGCGCAATCGGTCAAAGCCGATGTCATCGTCGGGCCTGATGCACGGGGCTTTATCTTCGGCGCACCAGTCGCTACCCATCTTGGGATTGGCTTCGTACCAGTGAGAAAACCGGGCAAGTTGCCACGTCCGACGCTGACTGAAACATACAGTCTTGAGTACGGCACCAACGCATTGTCTGTCCATGAGGGCGACCTCCGCCCAGGACAAAACGTCTTGATTGTTGATGACTTGCTTGCTACGGGCGGGACCATCAAGGCGACCATGAATCTTATTGAGCGAAGCGGTGCGACTGTGGCCGGCTTAGCTTTCTTGATTGAACTGAAGTTTCTTGAAGGCCGCACCCGGCTTCCTGAAGCCCCGATTTTCACTTTGTTGCAGTACTGAGTTTTTCAAAGGAGGTGTCTCCATGTCGGAACGCATCTATGAAACCTTCAAAAATCAACTCGAGCAGTACATCGACGATCCAGAGGATTTGCAAAAAATCGATACGGCTTATCAGTTTGCCGTTGAGCACCATGCGGGGCAAAAGCGTCGCAGCGGTGAAGATTATATTGCCCATCCGACGGCAGTTGCCACCATCCTGAGCGAGTATCAGACTGACCCGACCACAATCATGGCCGGGCTTTTGCATGATTGCATTGAAGACACATCCGCAACCTTTGATGAGATCAAGACGATTTTCGGTGAAGAGGTAGCCTTGTTGACTGAAGGGGTCACCAAACTCGGACAATACAAGTTCAAAGGTGTTGAGGATGCCGAAGAGGAGAAACAGGCACTCCAAGCGAAAAACTATCAAAAAATGTTACTTGCTATGTCCAAAGACATTCGCGTCATTATTGTCAAACTCGCAGACCGACTACACAACATGCGGACCTTGGGCAGCTTGCCAGAAAACAAGCAAGTCCGGATTGCCCGTGAAACGCTTGATATTTATGCCCCGCTTGCTCACCGTCTCGGGATGTACTTACTCAAAGCCGAACTCGAAGACACGAGCTTCAAATATCTCAACCCGCCGCAATATCGCTTAATTGCGCAAATGATTGCCGATACGCGTGAAACACGGCAAGAAGACCTTGACATCATGCAAATGAATGTCGAATACTTGTTGCGCGAGCATAATTTTGAGTACAATGTCAAAGGCCGCATAAAAAACATTTACTCAGTGTTCAAGAAAATGGAAGATCGCAACAAGGACTTTGATGACATTTATGACTTGCTTGCCTTGCGAATCATTGTCAAAAACGTTGAAGCGTGTTACAGTGCCATCGGTATACTTCACACGAAATGGACGCCGATTCCGAATCGGTTCAAAGACTATATAGCCATGCCGAAGCCGAACTTGTATCAGTCGCTACATACATCGGTCATCGCCAACGGCAAAGTGTATGAGATTCAAATTCGAACGAAAGAAATGGACCAAATTGCCGAATACGGGATTGCCGCCCATTGGTCATACAAGAACAATCGTGGCAAGATTCCCATGACAGAAATGGTCTCAAAGAAACTCAAGTGGTATGGTGATTTGATTAAGTTCACCGAAGAAAGTGAATCCGATGAAGATGTACTGAATCTTTTGCGAGATGATATTTTGCACTCAAATGTCTACGTCTTCACGCCGCAAGGGGACATCATCGACTTGCCGAAAGGGTCGACCCCACTTGACTTTGCGTTTAGAATTCATACCGAAGTCGGTATTCGGACGGTCGGTGCGATTGTCAACGGACGCATTGTGCCATTAGAGTATGAGCTACAAACCGGTGACATCGTCAACATGAAAACCAGTGCCAACAGCTTTGGCCCCAACGACAACTGGCTAAAGATTGTCAAGACGTCCAACGCCAAATCGAAAATCAAGAACTACTTGAATAAACAACGCCGTGATGTGCTTGAGGAGATGGGTCGCGAAGAGTTTCACCGTGAACTTGAACAGCGGAAGCGGCCGTTACAGCTCAATGACAAACTGTGCCTGGAACATTTTCAGCATCGGGGCATCAAAACCGTTGAAGACCTTTTCTATGAAATCGGCAAAAATACCCTGACAGCCAACAATGCACTGAACAGTTTTCTTGGTGAAGAAAAGCAAAAAGACAAGGAACTGATGGAACTCATCAACCGCAAGGGTCAACATTCGGTCAAAAGTGAGTTGAATGTGGTCATCGATGGACTTGATAACCCTTCGCTCAAACTGTCGAACTGTTGTACGCCCATCCCGGGAGACCGAATTATCGGTTATGTATCCAAAGGAACCGGTATTGCCGTCCACCGCGCCCGGTGCAACAACGTGCAAAACTTGCCCGAAGGCCGAACCATCGAGGTACACTGGGGTCACGATGCCAGTCAAATATACACGGTCAACTTGAAAATACTCGTTCATAATCGCGACAACATTCTCGCAGAGATAATCAATTCCGTCACCGCCCAACATGCCAAGGTGAGTCAAGTAGCCGCCAGCACGAACAAGCGGGGAGAGGGTGTCATCAAACTGAAGGTCGGCGTTCACGATAAAACCGAGCTCGACCGTGTCATCAGCAATCTGAACAAGATTAAAGATGTCTTCAGTATTGAGAGGTTGATGAAGTAATGCAAGTACTTGTCCAGCGTGTTAAGGAAGCATCGTGTGAAGTTGACGGTCGACCCATCAGTGCGATTGCACAAGGGTTCGTCCTCTTTGTCAGCTTCCACCAAACGGATACGGCGGCACTCATCCCGGTCATGGCTAAAAAGGTCGCCCGTTTGCGGATTTTTTCCGATGCAGCGGGCAAAATGAACCGTTCACTCATCGATGACCATCTCGAAGCGCTTTCCATTTCGCAGTTCACGCTTGAAGCCAACACAGACAAAGGTCACCGGCCATCCTTCACCGAAGCACTCGACCCAGACACGGCGGAAACATTTTACTTGTTGTTCAATGAAGCTTTGGAAAACGAAGGCGTTTTGGTCAAAACCGGACAGTTTGGTGCGGCTATGCAAGTTAAACTCGTCAACGATGGGCCAGTTACTCTGTTGCTAAAAAGGACGCATCCATCATGATTAGACGATTGAGCGATGCTGACCGCGAAGCCGCCTTGTCGTTTCTTGAAGAAGAACCAGAAATCAACCTCTACATTATCGGCGATATCAAGAATTTCGGTTTCAATGCACCCGATACATCGATATATGGCGAGTTTGCCCCAGACGGGTCAATCAAGGCCGTGCTGAGTCAAAATTTATCCCATTTGGTGTATTATGCAGCGAATCCGGTGTTCAATCCAGCATGGCTACCGCTCATGCGTGGGCTTGACAGTCTCTTTATCAGTGGTAAAGCTTCAGTGATTGAGCCGATGATTCCGCATTTTGAAGATATGACGCCTGATCGTCTTGAGTTCATGAAGTCGACGACCTTTTCCCCCGACGCTGGATTAGATGCTGAAGACTTGAAAACCGTTGAGACAGAAGCCGATGCGGCTGCTGTCTACACCTTGCTCAACAACATTGAAGAACTCGAATCTGTGCGCATGAAAAGCCGTGACGAGTTTATCCAGTATTTGCTAGACAACAGCCACGACAACGGTACGACGCTCTTTTTAGAAGCTGATAATCGGGTTGTTGCATCGGCGAGTGCGGTCGGAGAAACACGGCGCAGTGCGATGATTGTCGGTGTCGCCACACATCCAGATTACCGTAATCGGGGTCTTGGACAAATCGTCTTAAACGAACTGGTTGATTTATATGTGAATAGAAAAAATAAGACCCTATGTCTTTATTACGATGATCCACGTGCCGGCCATCTTTATGAAAAAATGGGCTTTGTACGCATTGAAGACTGGGTCATGCTGGTGAAAAAACATGGATAAGATTCCCACGATTCAAACACCGCGATTGACGCTCCGCGCCATTTCAAAACAAGACGCCAAGGCGGTCTTTGAGTATGCGCGCCGCAAGGAAGTCGGTCCGAGCGCCGGATGGAATCCGCA
Source organism: Acholeplasmatales bacterium (assembly GCA_007694145.1). GTDB lineage: Bacteria > Bacillota_I > Bacilli_A > Izemoplasmatales > Izemoplasmataceae > SKGI01. Next base: position 6,551 of record RECF01000023.1, read on the forward strand.
CGTGACCATCAAAGAGACGGAAACATTCATCCAGTATGCCTTAACCAAGCAAAAGCGCAGTCAGCCGGGTGTTTGGGTCATCTGTGAAAAACAGCGTGACCGGGCCATCGGTTCGATTGAGGTTCACTCTTATGAAGGTTATAAGGGCGAGATTGGGTTTGTCCTCCATCCGGATTACTGGAATCGTGGCTACATTACCGAAGCCGCCGAGGCCGTGATGGTGTATGCATTTGAGCGCATGAAACTCAAACGGCTCGCTTATGCGCATTTCCTTGACAATGATGCGTCGGCACGCGTTTGTAAAAAACTTGGGTTTACGGTTGAAGGTGTGCGGCGCAAAGGGTTCATGCACGAAGACGGTCGCATTCTTGATGAAATCGTCGCCAGTTTCACCTATGAAGATTATTACAGTGTGCACAAGGACCGTTTCGCGCAAATAAGAACGCACCTTGTCTTCGAACGGGACCAAGGGTGATAAATGTTTGATAGTCACTTGAAACGATTGACACAACCCTTGTCGAAGGGTATAATGCATAGTGAGACAAACCGATGCGGAAACTGCGTGTTCGAGCCATTTCAGAGAGTGGTGGGTGCTGCAACACCACATGGACGACAACACTTGACATTTCCAAGGGCTTCCTTGAATTTAAGTAGAGGGAGACGCGACCTGCGTTAAAAGGTCCAAGGGCCGGTCGACACGACCGGAACTAAGGTGGTACCGCGGAGACTCTTCGCCCTTAGCTTCTATAAGGGCGGTTTTTTTTCATCATAAGACGTTTTGGAGGATATCGAGATGCTGCAAAAAATGAAAGGCACTTATGACTTACATGATACTATGCCGCTCGTGCATGACATCGAGCGTGCCATCCAAGCTGTCAGCCGGTTGTTTCAGTATCAGGAAATACGCACACCACACTTTGAGTTGAGTGAGTTGTATCATCGCAGTGTCGGTGAAAGCAGTGATATTGTCAGCAAGGAAACCTATGATTTCAAGGACCGAGGCGGCCGCGCCGTCACGTTACGACCCGAAGGGACTGCCGGGGTCGTCCGTGCGTATGTTGAGAATAAGCTCTATGCCGAGCCGATCAAGCCTCAAAAATATTATTACGTGGGGTCGATGTTTCGCTATGAACGACCACAAAAAGGGCGCTTTCGCGAGTTTCGTCAGTTTGGTGCCGAAGCTTTCGGCAGTGAACATCCCGAACTTGACGCTGAAGTCATCGCCTATGCGATCACGTTTTTGCGGGCATTGAAGTTGAAAAACTTGACGGTGCATGTCAACTCGCTTGGTGATGCAACGAGTAAGACAGCATATCGTGCAGCATTGAAGGCGCATATCGCACCGCATCTTGAGACATTGTGCACCGATTGTCAAACACGTTATCATGACAATCCGTTGCGCATTCTCGATTGTAAGGTCGATACCCGTCATGAGGCCTTGCAAACTGCCCCCAAGCCTCTTGATTATCTAACAGAGCCAGACCGACAACATTTTGATGCGGTGATTGCATTGCTCAAGGCGATGGATATTGCCTATACCATAGACAACAGTTTGGTACGCGGTCTTGACTACTACACCCATACTGTGTTTGAAATCAAAGTAGATCCCGACTTGCTCGGTAATCAAAATACCATTTGCGGTGGGGGACGTTACAACCATCTCGTGGAAAGTCTGGGGGGACCATCTACGCCGGCTGTAGGTTTTGCCTTTGGTCTCGAACGTCTGATGGTCGCGCTTGAAGCTGCTGGTCTACAAGGTAAAGTCCAACCGCTTTACTGCTATGTCGCGGCCCTTGATGAATCGAGTGTCAAGTATGCGATGGCGTTGATGCAGTCCTTGCGCATGCGTGGTCTAACCTGTAATATGGGCTTTGAGCGAAAGTCTCTCAAAGCCCAGTTCAAGCAATCCGCCCATCAGCATGCCCGTTTCGTCATCATTCTCGGTGAAGCAGAAATCGCCTCGAAAACCGTTCAAATTAAAGACCAGACATCCGGGGACAGTTTCTCAGTTCCCCTCGATGAAGTGTACTCGACTATTATGGCCCAGTTAAGCACAGCCAGCGACTGTGAAACATGTGGGCACAAAGGAGCGTCTTCATGATTGCATGCCATAACAATTTTTTGACCATCGAACACGTGGGTCAACCGGTCACACTACAAGGATTCGTTGCCAAGCGGCGAGACTTGGGCAACTTGGTGTTTGTCGATTTGCGTGACCAGCACGGCATCACCCAACTGGCTTTTGACGTCGACAACGACTTGAAAAACATCGCCGCGGCGCTTAAAAACGAGTATGTAATTCGTATTCAGGGCATCGTGCGTGAACGTTCGAGCAAAAACAAGCAAATCAAGACCGGTGACATTGAAGTCAACGTCACAAACCTCTTGATTTTGAACAGTGCCGCACAACCGCCCTTGTTGATTCAAGACGATACCGATGCGCTTGAGGATACACGGTTGAAGTTCCGTTATCTTGATCTTCGCCGGCCTAAGTTGCAGAAGATCATGCGTCTGCGACATGATATGATGCAGGCGGTGCGGGGGTTTCTCAACGATGAGGATTTTATGGAGTTCGACACACCCATTCTCACCAAGTCGACACCGGAAGGGGCACGCGATTACATTGTTCCCTCCCGGGTCTCAAAAGGAAACTTTTACGCGTTGCCACAATCCCCTCAGCTTTTCAAGCAGTTATTGATGATTTCAGGCTTCAGAAAGTATTATCAAATCGCCAAATGTTTCCGTGATGAAGATTTGCGCAGTGACCGACAACCGGAGTTCACCCAAATCGACATTGAGATGGGTTTTACAAATCAAGAAGACGTCTTAAATGTTAGTGAGCGCCTCATCAAACATGTGATGCGCACGGTACATGGGGTTCATCTTACCGAGCCATTCCCTCGGATGACCTATGCCGACGCGATGCGCTTGTATGGTTCGGATAAACCAGATACCCGCTTCGACATGAAACTCGTCGACCTGAGTCAGTGTTTTTCATCGACTGCCTTCAATGTGTTCAAGCAAACCCTCGAACAAGGCGGTGCCATTCAGGCCATCAATGTCAAAGAAGGTGCGGCGCGCTTTTCACGAAAAGACCTCGATGCGCTGACCGAATCGATCAAAACATTCGGCGCTAAAGGGTTGGCGTTCATGCGTTTTGAGGAAAGCGTCTCCGGCAGCATTGCCAAGTTCATGAGCGCAACCGAAATTGAAGCCTTACAAGAAGCCACCGCTGCCACGCAAGGCGATCTTGTGCTCATTGTCGCAAGTACACTCGATGTCGTTCGGGCATCGCTTGGCTACTTGCGTCGACATATTGCCAAGCAGCTTGGTCTCATCGATGCTACGCAGTTTGATTTCACGTGGATTATCGACTGGCCGATGTTTGAGTACGATACCGATACCGCCCGTTATTATGCGCTGCATCATCCGTTCACACGGCCGAAAGATGAGGATAAGGCACGGGTTGAAAGTGATCCGGACACCGTGCTGGCTGCAGCGTATGACTTGGTGGTTCAAGGTCAGGAACTCGGCGGGGGCTCGATGCGGATACACGAACCGTTGATGCAACAGTCCATCTTCAACGTACTGGGTATGGAGGAAGCAGAACAGCGGGAAAAATTCGGCTTCTTTCTCGATGCTTTGACGTATGGGGCCCCACCGCATGGCGGTATTGCCTTCGGATTTGATCGATTTGTGATGTTGCTTGGTGGTACCGACAACATCCGCGATGTCATTGCTTTCCCGAAAACAAGCAGTGCACAATGCTTGATGACTGAAGCACCTTCACGGGTGGATGGTCGTCAGCTAGAAGAACTTGCACTCAAAAAAACCAACTAAATCTATGGTATAATGATGATAGTTTGAGAAACGGAAGTGGGCCCATGAAAAAAGAACCGCGTTACATGCGTGATGATGTATTGAACAGGACACTTAAAATTCTCGGTATTCTCATTTTGGCGTCGGTCTTTCTTTATATGTTGACGCTACTCTCACCGTTTTGGTCGGCACTTGCCTCAGCTTTGTGGAACGTGTTGATTCCTGTGGCCATGGCTTGGTTGATTTCACTCATCGTCTTTCCAGTAGTTCGTCTGCTCGAACGACGCGGTGTTGGACCAAGAGCCGTGAGTGTCGGCATTGTTTACGTGCTCACAATCGGTGTGCTCGTCGCTTTTTTTCAGTTGATTGTGCCGGTAGTCACCCAGCAAGTACGGGTCTTTTTTGAAAAAGACTACCCTTTGATCATCGATTATTTTCAAAACCGTTTCCGCGATGATTTCGTGTTTGGCCGGGCGGCGTATGACTTTTTTGCAGCGGCCGTCGTTGAAAGTGCCATCATCAGCCGGAGTGTAGAGTTTTTTGCGACATCGCTGACAGCGATGATTCCGACAACGGTGTTCGCAGTCATTGTCATCTTTGCCATCTTACCGATGTTGTTGCTCTTTTACATGCTCGATTATGAGCGGGTCAACTATGTACTGAAAACGTTGATTCCAAAACGGTATAAGCTTATGGGTCGTGAACTGAGCGATCACCTGAGCCATACGGTTGGGGCATACATCCGTGGCCAGTTGTTTCTTATGGTGGCGCTTGGTCTGGTGGCGACGCTTGCGTATCGTCTGATTGGCCTTGAATATTTCCTTATCTTTGGCATCTTGGTGGGATTGGCCAATGTGGTACCGTACTTTGGCGTCTTAATCGCCATGATTCCGATTGCAACCTATGCGTACATTACGCGTGATGTCGGACCTACGCCCTTGCTGATTATCGGTATCAATGTGTTTTTGCAGTTTGTTGAGGGCAATGTGTTTCAGCCGATTATTATGGGACGACAACTTGATTTGCATCCACTGATTATCATTGTTTCCATTTTGTTTTTCGGGAGTTTATTCGGGTTGCTCGGCATTGTCTTTGCCAGTCCAATTGCCGCAACAGTCCGGGTTCTTTATGGTTTTTATCACGATCGTAAAGCGCTGCTAGACAGTAGTGAATCACTTGTAGAAAGCGGGCACTCGCCATGAACCGGACAACGTCGTACTTCCATGCTTCGCTTACAACAGCGATTTTATTCATGGTGTGGAGCGCCCCGGCGTTGTTCGCGCTTATTCAGACCATTGAGGGGCCGCTCAGTCACCCCGGGATTAGGGTGTATGGCCCGTTAGCAGGCTGGTTCATCGTGGGCTTGCTATGGACGGGGCTGTTGCTGGTAGGCTAT
>RECF01000020.1 GCA_007694145.1 Acholeplasmatales bacterium
GCCTTGCGCAATACCTTGACGGATTTAAAGCGTCAAAAAAAAGGGGTTCATCTGATCATCTGGCACCTGAATCAGACGGGGCTTTACAACCTCGGTGACCCATCGCGTAAACGAAACGGACTCGATGCATTAATCGATCATTTGCACAGGCAGTTTGGCCGTCACCAAGTATTCCGGTTTCGCCATGACACCCTCGTCGCCGTGCTAACGCCGCCGCACGAAGCGACAAACGCATCCCAGGACACGTCACCGCCTGTTTCACCAAGCGATACCAAAGACTTTGACACACGACTTGTCAACAAGGTGACCGAGATTCCCGATTTACAGGTGATGGCACCGCTCAGCTTGTCTGAAGTGATTGCCCTGGCTGAAGATTTTATGGAAGCCCCTACGCAAGACACATGGGCTTGCGTCGATCAACTTCAAGCTGAACGGTTGCTGATGTTACATCATATTTTGAAGCGGTTGCCCGAAATCTTTGAAGATGGGACGCTGACACTCCATTATCAACCAGTTATTAACAAGCAAACCGGTCGCTTTGATATGGCGGAAGCGTTGTTGCGCTTTGAAGATGCCACGGTGGGGCGTCTCGATGTCGGTCTTGTCCTCAGACTGATTGCCCGTGAACAACTGCAACATCGTCTGACACAGTTTGTTATCGAGCAAGCATGCAAGGACCTCTCACAAGAAAAAAACCGACTGCACAGCATCAAACGCGTCGCACTCAACTTCGCTTACCGGGAAATTGAAGACCCGCGTTTTGAAGCGCTCATCGTCAATACAGTGCGGCAATATGGCCTCGCCCCCTCACAGTTTGGTATCGAACTGACCGAACAAGAAATGGGGCGCTCGATGGAGGCAGTTGAACATTGCATCGAGCGCCTGCGACCGGCAGGTTTCTATTTCCATCTTGACGATTTTGGTGTCGGCTACTCCAACTTGGCCTTTCTAATTAGAACCCGCTTCGATGTGGTCAAGTTTGACCGTTCGCTACTTAGAAGCATCACCGATAGCGACGAACATCTAGCGTTTCTTGCAAAAACGGTCGCCCTGTTTAAAAACAAGCGACTCGATTTGGTCATTGAAGGGGTAGAGACTAAGCAAGAACTCGATGCGATTGCGGCGATTCCCTTTGACTACATTCAAGGCTATGTCTATGCCAAGCCGATGCCACTTGACGCGTTGATGGATTTCATTGCCAGTCAAACGACGACTAAGAGAGAAAATTAGACATCCGCATGCGCGCGTCCAGCGCGCACCTGTGTTATAATAAATAAGACACCAACCACTTTATATCAGTTAGGCGAACCCCTCCCCTTCGGGCGGGATTCGCCTTGAACCTGTGGAGGCCACTATGAACATGTTGTTCGACCACCTATTGAAAACACGCATCGGACAAAGACTCATCACTACGCTCACCAAGCACGATCATCTCACCCTCGATGATGCGGCACCGGATATTACGTTAGCCATCATCGAGCTGTTGAGGCGACAGATCAACCGCCCGGTTCTTGTGGTCCACCACAACTTGTTTCATGCGCAAAAAATGCATGAGCGTTTAAGTGAAATCAACCGTAAGACACTATTTTATCCACAAGACGAGTTCATCACCACGGACATGTTGGCGATGAGTGAGGCCCTCAAGTTCGAACGGCTCGATACCATCCGGCACATCCTGAAAGGGGAAGCCCAGCTTGTGGTGACCCATACGACAGGCTTGATCAAGAACCTGGTGCCACTTGATGCGTACCGCAAAGCCGGCCGTACGTACCGGATTGGGGACGATTTAGACGTTGACGCGTTTCTTGAACATCTTATCCGTCTGGGTTATCAGCGCACCACGGCGGTTGGGACGGTGGGGGACTTTTCCGTACGCGGCGGGTTGATTGATGTGTATCTCACAGATTTTGACCAACCCATCCGCATCGATTTGTTTGACACAGAAATCGAAACCATCCGGACATTCAATGTCAATACCCAACGCTCTACGGGCGCTCTTAAGGCGTTCACCATCAGCCCACGCACCGAGTTTTTCCCCGATCAAGACGAGGTGGACACCATTCTTGCAAACGTCGGTCGCATCATGCGTGAAGGTGCGTTTCCAGCCGCAACCAAAGAACGTGTCACCCATGAACTCGCCCAGCTGAAAGACGGTATGGACCTCGATCGACTGGCTCGGTACATGACATTTGCTGGTAAACCGCTCCATACGCTGTGTGATTATTTGGAAGACCCGTTGGTCATCTTCGTGAACAAACCCGCCATTGAGAAGTCGTATCAGACGATTGTCAACGACCTGACGGATTGGATTCTCGAACTTGACGCATACCCGAAAATCGGCTTTGAGTTCATCCGTGACCTCGACCGGATTTTCTACACGCAAAGTGTTGCGATCAACCCGCTTGTTCAAGCCCATACCGCCACCACCCACCTCCCTATCCGGGGAAAAGAGACAAGCCGCTACCAAAACAACATGCATCCGCTCATCAGTGATCTGAAGAAGTACGACGGCTATACAACGGTGCTCATCACCCTCAAGGATGCCGACCGACGCGCCCGGTTCATCGAGTTGCTAGACGACCGCATCGAACTGAAAGTACTTGGCCAAAACGATCCGCTGTTTCCGCAACGCATCAATGTGCTCACCGCAGACAACCCGCTGACCTTCGAGTGGTTTGACGCCCAAATCATTGTTTTGAATGAAGCAGCCTTGTTTCATGAACCACAGACGAAGAAAGTCAAGTACCGGACGGTCTTCAAAGATACCCGGAAAATCGACCACGTCAAAGAACTGAGCAAAGGCGATTATCTTGTGCACTACGAGCACGGCATCGGCCGCTTCATCGGCATCGAAACCATGCACATAAGCGGCCATACGAACGATTATGTTGTCATTCAGTATCGTGGAGACGATACCCTCTATATTCCTGTTGAAAACATCCATCTTGTCCAAAAGTACGTCACCTATGAAGGGGTCGTACCCAAGCTGAATCGTTTGAGTAGTGCCGAGTGGGCCAAGACAAAACAACGGGTCCGCCGCAAGGCAAAAGATATCGCCGCGGATCTAATCAAGCTGTATGCGGCCCGCGAACAGGTCGAAGGGTTTGCCTTCAGTCCTGATGATACACTGATGACGGTGTTCGAAGCCGACTTCCCCTATGAAGAAACCGATGACCAACTTCAAGCGATTGACGATGTCAAACGCGACATGGAAGCACCCAGACCGATGGACCGGCTCATTTGTGGAGATGTCGGTTACGGGAAGACTGAAGTCGCCCTCCGTGCAGCGGCCAAAGCCGCCCTTGACAACAAGCAGACGGCGTATCTCGCCCCGACAACGGTGCTTGCTAGGCAACACTATCACACCTTCAAAGACCGGCTTGAACCACATGGCATCCGCTGTGCCTTGCTCAACCGCTTCGTGACACCCGCTGTTCAAAAACAAACACTCAAGGCGTTGAAAGAAGGCAAGGTTGATGTTGTTCTCGGCACCCACCGACTGCTTTCTAAAGATGTCGAGTACAAGGACTTAGGCCTCCTTATCATCGATGAAGAGCAACGGTTCGGCGTCGAACACAAAGAAAAAATTAAGACATTCAAAACCAAAATCGATGTTTTGAGCCTCAGTGCAACGCCGATTCCAAGGACCTTGCAGATGGCGCTGACCGGCGTCAAGCAGATGAGTCTTCTAGAAACGCCCCCGAAAAACCGCTTTCCTGTCCAAACGTATGTGCTTAAGAGGAACGACCACGTCATCAAGGATGCCATCGAACGCGAACTGGCCCGGGGCGGGCAAGCCTTTTACTTGTACAACCGGGTTGAGACGATTGAAAATATCCAACACCATCTCACCCGGCTCATTCCCGATGCGCGCATCGCCTATGCTCACGGCAAGATGAGCCGCCTGCAGCTTGAAAAAGTCATTACCGCTTTTCTTGACCACCAGTTCGATGTCTTAGTCTCGACGACCATCATTGAGACAGGCATCGACATCCCCAACGCCAACACGCTTGTCGTCCACGATGCCGATCAGCTCGGTCTAGCCCAGCTTTATCAAATACGCGGCCGTGTGGGTCGCAGCGATCGGGTCGCCTACAGTTATCTCATGTATGCCGAGGGCAAGTCATTGTCCGATGAAGCGGTCAAACGACTGCAGGTCATTAAAGAGTTCACCGAGCTTGGCAGCGGCTATAAAATCGCTGTACGCGACTTGGCCATCCGCGGGGCCGGTGATTTGTTAGGCACCGAACAATCCGGCTTCATCGACAGTGTCGGAATCGATTTATTCCTAGAAATACTCAAAGAAGAAATCGCGCGTGAACAGGACAAAGACATGCCAGAACGTGATACACACGAAGCCACCCGCCAAGCCATCCGCTTCCAAGTCGACAAGACGATCCCGATTTCCTACATCGCCGATGATGACATGCGGCTTGACCTGCATCGCCGCATCAACGCCCTGACATCGAGTCATCATGTGTTGCTGTTAAAAGATGAGATGACCGATCGCTTTGGCGCCCCACCCGAACACCTCGTCGTGTACATGCTCGAAAAAGTATACGAAAACCTGGCGTTGACGTGTGGTGTGGAAAAGACATTTGCGGCGACCAACAAAATCCAAGTTGTTTTCAGCGAGACGGTGTCACGCCGTATCGATGGGGAACGATTGTTTGCCCAAGCCAACGACTTGAGCCGGGCAATCAGTTTGAGTTATCGCAAGGGCAAAATCGCCATTATCATTGAACCGGCGAAGCTTGAGCGGCACTTCCTGCATGTGCTCGTACCGTTGCTAGAAAGCCTTTGACCGAATACAAAGAGTCTCAAAACCACGATAATGGGCTTAAATATGCGGTTTGAAGCCCTATTCTTTGAAAAAGACTCAAACGTTTACATCCATTTTCAGTGCTAACATGCAAGGGGTTTTCTTGACTTATCGAATAAGCATGATATAATAGGACCTGTTCAAAAAGGAACGAAAAAGTGTAAAGTGTAGCCTATACTACTTTATGCTTTTTTATTTTGCATCTGCACAGGACGTCATGAGGTTCGCATGGGTTTGCGTCGGACGTGTCGTTGCATGCAACATCATTTGGAGGCAATACATGAGCGTATTAGAAGTCAGGAATGTTTACAAGATATTTGGTAAGAACCCCGAAAAAGCGCGCACCATGAGCGAACAAGGCCACAGCAAAGCCGAGATTCTCGAGAAGACAGGGAACACCATCGGCGTTAACAACGTCTCGTTCACCGTTGAGGCCGGGGAGACGTTTGTCGTCATGGGACTCTCAGGCAGTGGGAAATCCACGTTGATTCGGTGTTTGAACCGACTGCATAAGCCCACATACGGTGAAGTCATTCTTGAAGGAGAAAATATCGTTGACATGACCCCCGAAGCCTTGCGACACGTGCGCCGGAAGAAAATGTCGATGGTGTTTCAAAACTTCGGACTGTTCCCGCACCGATCGGTGATTCAAAACGTCGACTATGGCTTGGAAATTCAAGGAATCCCCCTTAAGGAACGCCGCGTGAAAGCGCAGGAAGCGTTGGCACTTGTCGGCCTTGAAGGGTACGAATCGATGAAACCGGCCGCTTTGAGCGGCGGCATGCAACAACGTGTCGGCCTCGCGCGGGCCTTGGTGACCGATCCGGACATTCTTTTGATGGACGAAGCGTTCAGTGCGCTCGATCCACTCATCAAAAAGAACATGCAAGATGAGCTGTTGTCCTTGCAGGAAAAGATGAAAAAGACCATCGTCTTTATCACCCATGACCTCGATGAAGCACTGAAACTCGGTGACCGCATCGCCGTCATGCTCGATGGGACCATCGTTCAAATCGGCACGCCCGAAGACATCCTGACCCATCCGGCCAACGACTATGTCCGTGATTTCGTCGAAAATGTTAACCGGGCCCGTGTTATCACAGCCTCTTCGATCATGAAACCCCCGCTGGCCGTGGTCGACTCAAAAGATGGCCCCAAAGCCGCGGTTCGGAAAATGGAAAACGAAGGCATCTCGAGTGTTTTTGTCGTCGACAAGCAGCGTAAGCTTAAAGGGATCGTCACCGTCGATGACTGCGTGCCACTCATAAAAAAGGGGATAAACAGCCTTGAATCGGTCATCCAACCAATCGAACATGCGACCGGTCCGGACACATTGATCGCCGACATGCTTGAGATGGCCACAACGGCACAGTATCCGATTGCCGTAGTTGATGAAAACCACCGCCTGCTTGGCGTGGTCGTTCGCGTATCGGTTATTGCCGGCATCAAAGGTGCTGACAAGGAGGTGGGGAACGATGTGGCTTAGTTCTTGGTTACCAAGACTCCCCATCGGTGATTGGTTCCGCGTGTTTGTCGATTTTCTCTATGATTATGTTGGCTGGCTGTTCAATGCCTTTACCGATTTAATCAATTGGATGATTCGCAATATCTACGGCGTGATGGAACTCTTTCCAAGTTTCGTACTGATTTTAATCTTCGGTGCGCTGGCGTACTGGATCTCTCGGCGGCGAGGGTTGGCGTTGTTTGTCATCATCGCCTTTGTGTTCGTCGACTCCATTGAGTACTGGGATGACCTGCTCTATACGCTTTCGATGGTATTGGTCGGGTCGCTGATCGCCTTGCTGATTGGAATCCCCATCGGTATCTTGGCAGCGCGTAACGACCATCTTAACGAACGACTCATTCGTCCAATCCTTGATTTCATGCAGACCTTACCAGCGTTTGTTTACCTGATTCCTGCCGTTATCTTGTTTGGCGGTGTCGGGGATACACCTGGGGTGGTCGCCACGATCATCTTTGCGATGCCCCCTGCGGTCCGTCTGACGAACCTTGGCATCCGGCAAGTCCCTAAGGAAGTGCTTGAAGCCGGCAAGGCGCAAGGCTCAACCGACAGGCAACTGCTCTTCAAGGTTCAGCTCCCTGTGGCGTTGCCATCGATTATGGCCGGCGTCAACCAAACCATCATGCTTGCGCTTTCGATGGTCGTCATCGGTGCGATGGCGGGCTCGTTTGGTCTTGGCCGCGAAGTTTACCGCGCCGTCACCAGCGCGCGCATTGCCCAAGGCTTTGAATCCGGGGTGGCCGTGGTCCTCTTAGCGATGGTGCTCGACCGCTTCACCCAAGCGCTTGGCGACAGAATCGCCGACCGCTAATCACCAACAACCAACAATGACGCACACGATAGATAAAAAAATTATCAGGAGGAGATTTACATTATGAAGAAATTATTAGTACTAGTGACCGTCCTCATGACGGGATTCGCTGTCATGGCCTGCGATATCGCCGGCGATGACCGCGTCGAACTCGGCTATGTCAACTGGGCCGAAGGCGTGGCGATGAACTATGTCATCGAAGCCATTCTCGAGGATGAAATGGGGTATGACGTCACGTCAAGAATGGCGGATGTCGGACCGATTTTCCAATCGATTGCCAACGGCAACACAGATGCCTTTGTCGATGCTTGGCTCCCGGTCACCCATCAAAACTACATCGACGAGTACGGCGATGACATCGATGACCTTGGTTATAACTTCGAAGGTGCACGCATCGGTCTTGTCGTCCCTGACTATGTGTATGCAGAAGTGCAAAGCATTGCCGACCTGAACGACTTTGTCGAACAGTTCGACGGCAGAATCATCGGCATTGATGCCGGTGCTGGCATCATGTCCGCTGCGGATGCAGCGATTGCCGAATCAGGCTATGACCTCGACTTTGAGCTCCTTACCGGAACCGACCCGCTGATGGTCATCGAACTCCAACAAGCCATCAATGCTGGGGAATGGATTGTTGTAACCGGTTGGGAACCGCATTACAAGTTTGCGGATTTCGACCTTGAGTTCCTCGATGATCCAGAAGGCATCTTTGGTGATGTTGAAGCCATTCATACCGTCGCACGTCAAGGCTTGTCTGATGACATGCCGGATGTTGCTGCCCTACTTGAGAACTTCTATCTCACCAGCGAGCAAATGGCCGGTCTGATGGCGATGTTCCAAGAACACGGCGATGACCTGTCTGAAGCAGAAATTGCCAGACTTTGGATTGCCGATAACGAAGCATTGGTTCAATCTTGGCTACCCTAATCGGTCGTGACCGATAAGTAAACAGCCTTAAAACAAAAAAAGCCTTTTGCACGAGTTTCAAGACCGTGCAAGAGGCTTTTTTAATCACGTGCAATAAAGTCCATCCCGCTAGTCACACAATCTGTTAGTTGAACAGTGGAAAGCAGTTGACCGACGCCACAAGCTTTGTTACACTTATCATGTTGATGAAACGACACACGCGCACACCAATTAGGAGGCCTGCCATGCACACCCTGACCATTATCGGCGCCCAGTGGGGCGACGAAGGTAAAGGAAAAGTGACCGATTTCCTCGCCCGTCACGCTGCGGTTACCGTCCGTTTCCAAGGCGGCAACAACGCCGGCCACACCATTACACTCAATGATCGCCGCTTCGCCCTGCATCTGATTCCCTCCGGCGTCTTCACACCGGGGTGTTTGAATATTCTCGGCCAAGGCATGGTTGTCAATCCGCAAGCTTTTCTTGAAGAAATTGCCATGCTCAAGCAGGAAGGGATTCCGACTGAAAACATTGTTATCGCCGATCGGGCGCATGTTGTCATGCCCTATCATCGTTTACTCGATGAGGCGCTTGAGGCGGAACGTATTGAGAAGGTCGGAACCACATTCCGTGGCATCGGCCCAGCCTACAGCGACAAGGCGGCACGAAGCGGCATCCGAATGGCGGATTTCATTGATGACAATCGGCGCCAAGCGCACATTCAAGCGTGGTTGCCCCATGTCAACCGCCAATGCAAAAGCTTAGACATTGCTCTGATTGACGAACAGGCACTCCAAGCATCCATGACCACGATCGCTAAGCACATCCGCCCCTTTGTGAAACCGGTCGGTGATGTGCTCGATACTGCCCTCAAACAGGATAAAAAAATACTATTTGAGGGGGCGCAGGGCACCATGCTTTGCCTTGAAAACGGGACCTATCCTTTCGTGACAAGCAGCTCACCCACAGCAGCGGGTGTCCCACTTGGCGCTGGGGTGCCCCCGCAAGCAGTCCAAAATGTCATCGGTGTCGCAAAAGCCTACACGACACGTGTGGGAGAAGGGGCCTTTCCAACAGAGTTTGTGGGAGATATCGCCGACCAAATCCGCCACGTGGGTCGAGAGTACGGCACCACCACCGGTCGACCACGTCGCATAGGCTGGCTTGATCTTGTCGTGCTCAAACATGCTGCTAGAACAAGCGGCATCACCCAGTGGGCGGTGATGCTTGTTGATGTGTTGCAAGGTATCGAGACGTTGAAACTGTGCACGGCATATCAGCTCGATGGTGAACGGATTCATCATGTCCCGGCCGCGATGGCCGACTATGCCCGTTGTGAACCCGTATACACCGAGTTGCCCGGGTTTCAAGAATCTTTAGAGGGCACGCAAACATTTCAAGCATTACCCGAACCGCTTAAACACTACTTGCAAGTAATCGAAACCATCACGGGTGTACCGGTGGGTCTCATCTCGATAGGACCCGAACGAAACCAGACCATTCGCTGTACACCCTTTTACCAAATCAACTGGGAGGACTGACCATGAAGAAACTATTTGGCCTATCATTAATCCTGATCATGATGCTTACGTTGTCTGCCTGTCAAGGCGGTTCAACCGGAAACACGGTGCTTGTTTTGAATCCATATGCCGACGTTGACTGGTCGCAGAACGTGCAAGTTCTGGCGAGTTTACATACGCATACGACACACTCTGATGGTGCGGCACTGCCCCATGAAGTCGTCGACTTCTACCACGCTTTCGGCTATGGAGCACTCGCTATCACCGACCATGACCGCATCACGTACCCGTGGACCTTTTCTGATATCCGTCCCGAATGGGAGGACCGCGACCCCGAGGCTCTCGGGATGCTGGCAATACCGGGGAACGAGTACCACGATAACCCGAATGAGCACCATTTCGTTGGGTTGTTCACCGAATACCTTGCCGAACCGAATCAAGCGATTGAAACGACATTAGAAGCTTTGTTCACCCAGCCGCAAGCGGTAGGATTCTTCGCCCATCCGGAACGGTATTGGCGGATTTTTAAAACGTATGAAGAGGGTGAAGTGTTTTCGCCTTCATGGTATCGCGCCTTCTTTGAACAGTACCCGGTTGAACAGTTACTCGGCATGGAAATTATCAACCGGCAAAATGCCAGACCGTATCAACGTGACCTTTGGGATCAACTGCTTACTGAACTGATGCCCGAACGCCCTATTTGGGGATTCGGTGTGGATGATTTCCATGGTGACCGGCTTGGAGAGCGCATGGGATGGGGATTCACCTATCATTTCATGACCAACCCGAGCAGTCTTGATGAGTTTCGCGAAACGTTGATGCAAGGGCGTTTTTATATCGGCTTTACCGCCATTGAAACAGAAGATTCACCAAGAATCGAGTCGATCATTGTCAATGCACGGTTACGCTACATTGAAATCCGGGCGACAGATTATCAGGAAATCCGTTGGTACAGCGGCGTCGAGGGTGAGTTCAACACGAGCCGCCGTGTCCACACAGGGGTTCGCTTCTATTATGGTGCCTTTACTGGCGATTATGTCCGGGCGGAAATCGTCCGGAGTGACCGGGCGACGGATGCGGCCATCAGTTATACCCAACCTTTCGGCTTCGGCCAGGAAGAAGAGTAAAAAAAAGACCGCAAACGGTCTTTTGAGGGTTCAGGGTCAAGTCAGCAAGCTTATTTGAGCAAGCAGTGTGCTATAATGAGTGAACTCAGGCTTGAAGTGAATGCCGATACGTTTTCAATAGACCATACGCTTTCTCATGCATGTTTTTGTTAAAAACGTACTCATCGGTCTGGATTTGCTCATACTCTTCATTGTACCAGTTGATGACTTTATCGAGCACGATTTTCAAGGATGCCATGTCATCTTGACGCAGAGCGCGTCGCAAGGATTTAGTATATCCGGTCATGAACGGATTGCGCGTATAGGTATGAATGGTTTCAATGATGCCGTTCAGTTCGATCATGAATTCAAGTCTTTCCATGGGATTAAGTCTCCTTTTAATAGAATTTAGGCTATAATAAAGAACGCGTAAGTTGACGCGGGACCAAGTGATTGACGATAGCGCTGTTTTGAGGCGCTATCTAGAGCAATGGGTGACGTGGACGTGCTTGACGGGCGATGACCGCTTCAAGAATCTCTTGAATTTGATCACGGTCGATGCCGAGGGTGATGTACTCAGGCAGGTCATCTTCTTTGTCGAAGTCTATTGTGAGATAGTGTTGCAGAGA
>RECF01000039.1 GCA_007694145.1 Acholeplasmatales bacterium
TTCAAGATTCAGGTGTGCGGAGATATCGATGGGCGCTGTACGTCTTGTTGTCGTGCAATCACCTAGAGAGCCATAAGAGTTATTGCCCCAAGCGAAGATGCGACCTTGCTCGGTCATCGCAAAGGTTCGCCGATTTGACCCAGCAAGCTGAATGACCGGATCGATGTCATAATTTGGAATCCGTTCAGTAATATCGACAGGGTCGAGGCGATGTCTTGTTGTTCCATCCCCCAAAGCTCCCCATAAGTTATAGCCAAACGTCATGATTTTCCCATTTTGACCTAAAACCATTGTGTGCCGCTCTTGGGTATTGATTTGCCGGATGGGCACCGTAAGATAATCGTACAAGACGACTTCATAGTCATTCACATCATAGCGGGCATAGAGTGAGACAGGGTAATTGGGCATCTGTGTCTTGAGAAAAGGCTGACTGTGCGCTGCATCTTCATACCAACCTGTGAAGGTATGCCCTTCAATCGGGTGCTCAAGCCAAGGGATGTCAGCCTGATAATCGACCATGACCGAATGATGGGGGAAAACACCGGGGATCCGCAACGTCAATCGATAGCGGTTGATTTGCCAGTGGGCATATAAGGTCATCGAACGGGTCACCGGAGCGGTAAAGTCATAGAGGTGAAAGAACGTGCGGCTGCTCGACCAGCCTTTGAATGTATGCTCGTAGCGCGTCGGGTCAGCAGGTTGTGTTAACCGGTCGCCATGTTCGATAAAGCGCGCTTGAGTAAAACTGCCCGATTGCGCGTCAAAACCGATCCGATGGGTGTCGGGCAACCATTTTGCATAAAGCGTTAGATCTTTAGCGGGCATCGTCATGGTTTCATCAAGTGGGGTTTGGTGTTGTGGATCGAGATACCATCCCATGAAGGTGTGACCGCTTTTGCTTGGTGTGGTGCGGATATCAAGGGGTGTATCATATAACAGCGTCTGCGAAAAAGCGCCAAAGCCACCTTGCGTTTCAAAGGTCAATCGATAGCTATTTTTCATCCATAAAGCATACAGCGTAAGATTTTGACTGACGATGGCATTGTTTTCAAAAACGTACATGTAAGACGGGTCTGAATACCAGCCGAAGAAGGTGTGACCTTCTTTCGTTGGTACGGGCAAAACAAGGGCATCTCCGGCTGAGAGGGTTTGTCTTGAAAGCCGGTCACCGCCCCGTGTATCAAAGGTCACAGTGACTGAACGACACCCAACTAAAGCAAAGATAGTCAGCGTACTGACTATCAGAACTAAGCAAATTGTTTTTAGATTACGCACTTCGACGCACCTCGCCTTCGTATCATCAGCGTCATTCTATCAAGAATATGCTGAAAATCAAAGGTCTTGACAGTGGTTTGACAAAGTGGCAAGCCGTCATGGTTCAGCTGTTTTAGCGCAGTGAATGACGTCAAAGCGTCATAGTCCACTAAATCTAGCCGTCTTGGCATACTGGTTTTTGTTAATCGCTTAACTTCAACTGTCTTTGGTAGAGGCGCTTGTAATCGCCGTCATTTTTTTGCAGTAATGTTTCATGGGTGCCGACTTCTTGCACCTTGCCACGACTGATGACGACAATGCAGTCAGCATGTTCAATGGTTGACAGTCGATGGGCGATGATGACACTTGTTTTGTCTTTCATCAGTTTGTCAAGGGCACTTTGAACGAGTCGTTCGGACGCATTGTCTAGGGCTGATGTGGCCTCATCAAGCAGTAAGATCGGTGCGCCTTTGATCATGGCTCTAGCAATGGCAATACGTTGGCGTTGTCCACCAGACAGCTTCGCACCGTGTTCCCCGACCATCGTGTCGTACGCCTGCTCAAGTTCCATGATAAAATCGTGGGCATTCGCACTTTTTGCAGCGGTGATGATGTCTTCTTCGGTCGCATCCGGTTTGCCATAGGCGATGTTTTCCCGAATCGTGGTATTAAACAAGTAGGCATCTTGAGGAACATAGGCGATTTGGTCTCTGATGGCCTTGATCGTCATGGCATCGACGGGCTTACCGTCGATATGCATGCCGCCACTTTCAACTGGGTAATACTGAAGCAATAACTTGAAAACCGTGCTTTTGCCGCCGCCGCTTGGACCGACGAGTGCGACGGTTTGCTTGTGTTTGATGGCTAAGGAAAGTTGATCGAGGACCCGTTGATCGCTTTCATAACTGAAGATGACATCTTGCAAAGCGATTGCACTACCCTGACCCGTTAATGGCGTCGCACTGGCGTACCGTTCAGGCTCTTCTTCCTGATCGATCAGCTCAAATACCCGTTCACCCGCCGCAAGGGACGCTTGTAGATTCGCAATGAATGACCCGAGCATACGGACGAGTTCAGAGACACCATTTTGGAGTTGGACTATGGCAATAATCACACCGATGGTCGTCAAACCTTCAAGCACCAACAACGACCCCAACAAGACAATACCCGCAAAACCAATCGTAAACACCAAGTCGTTCAGCGACTCGACCAGTGACAGTCTTTTGATGCGCTTTTGCGAGACCGCCAACGTGGCCTTGTTTTGCTTTTTAAACTTAGAAAGAATCAAGTTTTGAATATTGAAGATCCGAATGACATGCATACCGGCCAATATATTGCTTAGTCTAGTATTGACGTGAGCGAGCTGCGCTTGAACATCTTTGCTGACGGTGCGTAGTCTTTTGGCGAAGATGCTGTTGACCAATATCGTGAGCAATCCGGCGAACACAGGGATCAAGGCGATCCGCCAGTCGAGAATGAACATGACAATCATCGTACCTATACCCGTAAAGATACTGGCCAAAAAGCGCACGAGATGCTCAGAATAGGCCTTTTCAGTTTCGGCGATGTCATTGGTCAATGTCGAAATGGTCTCGGCACTGTGGTGCTGCTGGAAGTAACGAAGTGGCAGTCTGGTCAGTTTGCCAAAAGCCCGCTTTCTGATGTTTCCAGTCGTAATCACAGCCGATCGGTCGGCGAGATAGGCGAAAAACGGAATAAACGCAATGATAATCATGATATAGATGATATAGTTCAAGATACTATCGAGTACGGCTTGAAATGAGCCGCCTGCTAAATTGTCAAAGAGATTCAAGAATAGTAAGGCGAGGGTCGCTTGAATCAAGAAACCCGTTATCGCCAGCCCGACAATACCGACGCCATAAGAAAGGTAAGCACCTTTCATGTTGCCCATGATGCGTTTAAAAGTCGATGATTTCATCGTGCGCATCTCCTTCTTCAAGTTGACTTTGTTTGAGATAGAGTCTCGTATAGACACCGTTTTGTGCAAGCAAGGTGTCGTGGGTTCCCGATTCGACAATGGCTCCAGACGCGATGACAAAAATCTTATGCACGTTCTTGATTGTTGATAAGCGATGGGCAATAATGATGCTTGTTTTGTCTTTTAAGAGGGTATCTAACGTCTCTTGGATAATCGCTTCAGACTCGGTGTCAAGCGCCGATGTCGCCTCATCAAGCAACAATATCGGGGCATTCTTGATAATCGCCCTAGCAATCGACAGCCGTTGCTTTTGACCACCACTAAGCGAGTTGCCAAGTTCATTGAGTGAGGTTTGATAGCCATCATTGAACGCCATGATGAAATCATGGGCATTCGCCTTTTTAGCCGCCGCCATCACCATTGATTCATCGGCTTCCACCAAACCGTTTTGAATGTTTTCGTGGATGCTTTCAGGAAACAAGAACGTGTCTTGCGATACGAGTGCGAGCTTCTCTCTTAGCGCCTTGAGCGACCAACTTCTCAAATCATGGCCAAACACGTTAATGGCCCCTTCATAGGTATCGTAATACCCCATCAACAGCTTCGTGACAGTACTCTTGCCGCCACCACTTGGACCGACAAACGCCACCGACTCCCCGTGCTTGATGGAGAAGTTAAGCTGTTTGATGACCGGGTTTTGATCGCCCGGATAAGAAAAGGATACATCCTTGAACGCAACGACTGGTTGCGTCGTATCGATGGGGAAATCGTCACCGTCGCTGCGTTCAAGCGGTTGATCGATGATTTCAAAGACCCGGTTCGCACTGGCGAGGTCCCGCTTCGCATCGCCGATAAGTGTACTCATTTGCGTAAGGGGCCACGTTAAGAAATTCAGTAAGTTGATGAAGGCAAGCAAACTCCCAAGTGTCATCCGTCCCTCAATAACCAAATAGCCACCGAAGACAAACGTCGTAATGAAAGGAATAATCGAGAATCCTGATGAGAAGGCACCTAAAACACCCCGCCTGAGCGCCAACTGCTTGCCGCTACTAACACTTTCCTCGACAAAGCGGGTGTTCTTGTCTTCTAAACGGGTCTCAAGGTTATAGGCTTTTGAGACTTCGACGCCTTTGATGAAGTCCGTGACGACTGTATTGATGTGCCCGAGCTTTTCTTGGACTTTTTTGCTGATGGGTCCGATGGGTTTGATTAAAAGCGTTGAACCGATAATCAACACCGGAATCATCACAAACGCAAACAGGGTCAGTTGCCAACTAAGATAAAGCAACACCAACAAAGCAAGCAACGCGGTCAGTGGCGCTTCAATCAGTTTCGGGATGACGTTGAAGGTGAAGTTCCTAATCCGGTTCATGTCATTGGTGCCACGTGACAACAATTCACCGGAATGGATGTTTTGCACGGTATCAAACGTCAAATACGTGATGCGTTCACTGTATTGTGCTCTAAGCAAAGCCAAACCGTTTTCCGTGTAGCCGCCCAGTGTCCGTGTACGAAAGTAAATGAGCAAGGCATTGGCAATCAGCAAACCGATACTCACTTGCAAAACAAGAAAGAACGGTCCCCTATCGCCCTCAGCAGCCGCATCAATCAAGACCTTGAGCAAATAACCAAACGTCACAGTAATCGTAGCGTAGACAATGGAAATGAATACCCCCGTCAAAAGTAGGTATTTCTTGGGAAATACACCAATCAATCGTCTAAACGGTTTCTCTTGTGTTTGCGTCATGTCTGAACCTCCAGTAATTTGCGATTGATACGTGCCATGCATCTCTACAGTCAGGCGAAGTCGATCGCAATGCGTTAAACCCATTATAAAGTTTCTATAAAACATTGTCAATGTATAAATTAATTAAATTAATATTTCGCTTATATTATGTGCGTATTATTTATTACATGATTTATTTTATTGCATTTCTTTAATGACATTCAGGTTCCCGAGACCGATTTTTAATGAAAAAGGCACCGGCACGCGGTACCTCGTATTCATGGTGTAGCCATTTTTCATCATGCCGCTTCATAGTCAGTGCCTGCAGCACCGAGTTTCAAGAGCATCACCGTCAAAACTGTGGAGAAAACACCGATAAACACCCATAAAGGGGCTTCATCTGAACCCGCTTGAAAAGAAGCGACACTTAACGTAACCATATAAATGGCACCTTTTAAGTTCAACATGACCGCCATCACATAACCCCAAGGGTTCTTCTTCCACAAAAGGATGGCTGCCATGATGAAGAAGGCGACCACAAACGGAAAGTCGATGGCGAAGACAACACTGGTGACATGACCACTAATTGGAACAATCGGTGGGTGTTCGCCGGTAAAGATGAAAGCTACCGATTGGGCGATGTAGGCAACCGATAAACTCAGCGCGATAAAGAGCATATAGATATTTATCGGGGTGAGGGGAAGCTTGGGATGTAGACTGCTTTTGATTTGTTGAATCGGAAGATGTGGCAGACCCAACATCAACACGATCAAGGCCAAAGTGAACAAAGTGACATACCCCAAGAAGAAGGCATTGAAATGCGCACCAAATAGATAGTACATGTAATTGTACACGGTGTACCAGATAAGTGAAAACCAGATGAGTAGCGCTTTGATCGATGCCGTTTTCTTATAGACAACCAACGCCACCGCAAGTATCGGCGCTGCCAACACAAGTGTGACCCAATCATTGACACGCCAAACATTTCTAATGTGTTCGTTGTCTTGATAAACTTCAGGTAGCAGCAACCCACCTACTGAAATGAGAACCATGCCCGCAAGCACGATCCAACTGAAGATGTACGGCAGTTTGAACTTCGTATTCATAAGATGTAATTGTGGTAAAACAGAGTGTTTTTGGTATATCTGTTTTACGTCCTTTCTGCAGTCTATTAAAACTATATCACACCTATGCAGTGGATGAAAGACCTCTTTTACAATCCGGATTCTTTAGATAAGGTGCCTTGTCTTATCCTTCTAGATTTCGTGTTTTACGCATCGAAGTCGGTGCTTTCATGTCCGGAAAACTTTGCAATCGGCTGACTTTTTAAGCTTCATTGATCATCGTAACCAGCGGTAGAATATGGTCTTTATCCGAGTAATCATAGCTGTGCATGAGCGCTTGACTTGTTCCCTTTTCAGTTGCATTCTTACCTTTTTTTAGCCCCAGTACTTTTCGATAAATGGCCATGAGGCATCGATCTATTTTCTTCATGCGTTCATAATTCAAACCGCTTTGAAAATAGAAGAAATCAAAGGTTGCGGCTTCTTCATGTGTGAAGTTTTGCTTGATAATTTTCTTCATAATTTCGTCCGTATTTGGCGCGCCGCCGGTGGCAAATACGATGACTTTCTTGCGGTGGGTTAAATCGACGCTTCGCTTGAACTTCTTAAGGCCTCTGATGTTGCCGGCTTTGATGCCACCACCATACACAATCACCGGATAGGATGAAACGTCCACCTTTGACAGCTCTCCCATAGCGATTACATCAGCCCCTGTGGCTTCTGCAATCCATTGAACATACTGCTTGGTGAACCCTGTCACCGAGGTATAAACAATCAACTTCTTCACGTTCTTCAGCGCTCCTCGCATGATTTTTCGTGTAACACCCTTTAGCTCTATTAACAAGATGGCAATGTTCAATGCTAAAGTTCTACAAGATAGCGTAACGACTGTGCCTTAATATAACGAACTTGACGACGATGCGCCCGCTTGTTTGAGCTGCAACTTTATAATAATAGATTTTCTGTTTTGTTCTGATGCTTAGCCGCGTTCTTTAGCGAAAGAAACAAGTAAAGCTACCCGCGCGATGACGTGCAACAAGACCTTGGCCTCTGAATCACGTGGTTTGCATCAAAGTAGATTATACCCGATCATCCAGTCGAAGACTTTTGATTTTCAGCAAAATCATAACCGTCGCAAGTATCATAAAGCCACCCAAAAACAAGTAAGGTAACAGCGCATGTTCATGGGCGGTGAAAAGCTGCATGGCATGACGCGCAGGAAACAAGAAACCGACGGTGCGCAAGACACTCGGCAACATCTCAGCAGGAAACATGATGCCAGATAGAAGGAGCGAGGGTAAGAAAAGCGCTTGTGAATACATTGCTAAACGCGCGGAATTGCGCGCATAGAGGCCAAGCAAGATTCCCATGCTCAGGGTTGCACCTAAAAACAAGGGGTAACCCGCTAGAAAGACGCCGATGTTTTGCGGCCCGGTCGCATTGAAAAATACAGTAGATCCCAATGCGATAATCAGTGTGACAACAATCAAGTTGATCACCCCGGAGACAAACGTTGACAATACGAGTGCGTACAAGGGAATCCCGGCGGATTTCAACGTTTTCCGCATCATATCCCCAACATATTGTGTCATGGTAGCGGGTGTACCGATAAACGCCCCCATCGTCACAGTAAAGATGGTCATGGTTTGAAAGATGGTTTCAAAGGCATCGGGCATGATCGTCGTAAAAACCGAACCCATAATCGCAAAAAAGACCAAAGGAACGGCATAGTAACTGATGAGAATCTCAGCGTTGCGCAAGTCAAGTTTTGTCTTCAAGTAAAACGTATAAAGCAAGGCTCTCATAATCCACCGCCTTTGGCAATCTCTAGAAACCGCGCTTCAAGAGTTGGTTTTTCTAGCGTGATATCGAGCAGTTCATTGTTACTTTGACGTATGAAGGTAATCAGTTCTTCAAGTCCTTCTAGGATATTTCCTAATCTGAAATGCCAATGAACGCCTTCAAAGACGATGGGTGTCAGATGTTGAAATGTCGGCATCGCCTGTTCGTTTTTCACCTGGACTTTTAGCACGACTTCCCGTTTGATTTCCGCGGTAATTTCTTCCGGCGTCCCGATCTTTTTGATCCGACCTTCGACAAGAATGGCCACCCGGTCACAAAGCTTTTCAACCTCCGCTAAATCGTGCGATGCTAAAATCATCGTCACACCATCGGCTTTCATCTTGAGTATTTCTTCGTGCAAGGCGGCACGCGCTTGTATGTCAAGACCGGCAGTCGGTTCATCAAGAATAATGATCCGGGGATCCCGGGCGATCGCTAAAGCAAGATGAAGACACCGTTTTTGACCTGTCGATAAGGTTTGATAGGTTTGATTGGCGACCTTGTCGAGGTTGAAACGAGACAGCAAATCAAACCGCACCGGTTTTTTCTGCCAGCGACAAAATAACGTCATGACGTCTTTTGATGTCATCGTAGCCGGCAATGAGGAAGACTGCAGTTGAACCCCGATGATTCCCGCCGAAAGGGCTTGTTCAGGAT
The DNA here is from genome assembly GCA_007694145.1 of Acholeplasmatales bacterium. Taxonomy (GTDB): domain Bacteria; phylum Bacillota_I; class Bacilli_A; order Izemoplasmatales; family Izemoplasmataceae; genus SKGI01. Next base: position 8,483 of record RECF01000039.1, read on the forward strand.
CTAAGCCATCGATGGATATCGTGCCAGCCTGATAGTGCTTGAGACCTTCAATGATCTCAAGCGTGGTGGTCTTGCCGGCACCGTTAGGCCCGAGCAAACCAAAAATTTCATTGTCACGCACGAAAAAGTCAATACCGTGTAATACTTTGGTTTTCCCATACGTTTTCTCAAGACCCCTAACTTGAATCATTCAAAATCGCCCCTAACACGTATCCTTTTATGATGATATCGACTGCACGATTGATCAAAAATAAAAGCATAGGCTACTTGAAAAATGTGAACGAACGCACTGTCAAGACAACTGGGTTTCGTTCACACGCTATCAACCGACATAACAACTCGGAAGAGACGGGACATAGTTTTTGGTATCAACCGTTGCCTGGTTTATTATGATGCGCGATACCGGCCGGTCTTGCGCGCCGGTTTCTTGTTTTGCAATCCAGTCTAATATGTCAAATCCCGCTCGTAATGCTCCAAAAGCCGCATACTGTCCGTCAAGGTGCGGACTGTTTTTGTGCATGATAAAAAACTGACTCGTAGCTGAGTTGGGGTCCATGGTTCGTGCCATCGAGAGAACACCCCGTGTATGATTTAAAGCGTTTGGAAACCCATTGCTTGCAAACTCACCAGCAATACGACAGGTGAGTGGCGCCCCGGCGCCCCCTTGGATCATAAAGTTTTCTATGATGCGGTGAAACTCAACCCCATCATAGTATCCGCCTTGCACCAATTCGATGAAGTTGTTGACGGTGTTTTGGGCGACTTCAGGGAAGAGTTCAATCGTCATCGTTCCCATGCCGGCAACTTCTAAGTAAACGAGCGGGTTATTATCAGACAAGAAAGTTTGATACGTGGCGATGGCATCGTAATCAATCGAAGAACTTTCCGTCCAAACCGCTGTCAAGTAAAGATTGTCAGCTGGCATCAAGTCTGGAACTTCAGGTTGCCAGGTCACGAAGGTGTAGTTGTCCTTAGAAGGTGTTTCTAGTGCAGGGATTAAAGTACCATACTCAATGTTCAATGGTGCCACTTCTGCCCCGCCGTCACTGTCGAAATAAATCGTATAGTGATTCACCTGCCATTTAGCGTATAGTGTGATGTCACCTTTGATTACGTGGTTGACAAAGGACCACCGCTCATCTAATGTGAGGCCGTCGTTTAAGCTTGTATACCAGCCTTCTAAGGTATGGCCTTCACGGTAAGCACTCGGCGGTGTCAATATGTTCCCCTCACTCACAATTAAAGCTGCAAGCTCATCACCACCCATGGTGTCAAAGGTGACCGTGTACTGCTCTAGGTCTTTGCTAAATAGGCCACACGCCACGAGAAGGCTTGTGATGGTTGTGGCTAAAAGTAATAATATCAGTGCATGTCGTATTCTTTTCATGAGCACTCCTTGTTCAGTAGGGTCGTCTATATATCTACACAAAAGGCGTGTTGTCCTGTGTACATTTTTCCGTATCAAGTTGTGATACCTGGTTTTAGATGATGGGCATCACTTTATTAAATATAGCATGAACGCGCTCAAACCGCAAGCGCATCCTTTAGCCACTGAGGTAAGGCATCACGCGCCTACCGCCGTGATGCTCAGTTTCTCTTTCTTCAGCAAATACACATAGAGTAAAACAGTCGGGATCATATCGAAAAATATCCCCAGACCAAACAACAATGCGATGCTTGTCAATGTTGGAACGAAGATGCCCATCTGATATAAAACAAACGCCACACCGTAAAACACAATGTTCACAACAAGCGATTGATACAACATATAGTGTGTCTTTCCAAGGCCGTAAAAGGTTGAATCCATGATGTTGTTGTACGCAAAGGTTACGTAGAAAAACAGCTGTATCATGACCAGGTAATAGACCGTGTCGACTTGATCAGCATTCATCACCACGCGGATAAACCACGGCCAAAGCGGTATGGTAAGCGCCCAAAGCAACACGAAACCTGTCGTGATGGCGAAATAGCCCAACGTATTGCTTTCAATCTTGTTTTTGTCTTCCGCGATTTCCTTCTTGATCAAATCCCCAAACGTCAAGACCGGTAACAGCAACCAACCCCAGATGACGTTGTTGCCGATCCAAAAGTTTCCTTGCTCGGCCACAACATTCATGAGACGGATAATCATTAGACTGAAAGCCAAGTTTCTAACCAATGATTCCAGTCCGGAGTAACTGCCAATCTTGAACCACGAAATCATCCACGAAAAGGACAGTTTCCGTTTCGAGAAAACATTGATGCCATCACGCTTCAACCATACAAAGACCATGAGCATCAATATCACATTCACAATGATGTTGGTGATTGCCAACCCGTTGACACCGAGATTTAGTGAAAATGGGAGTTGGCTAAGCAGAACGCTGTCAAGCAACACCGTCAACAGCATTTGTGTGCCTAACACATAATAGAGAATCCGTTTTTGGTTTAACGTAATGAGTGCAATCAACACAAACTTGAACAAGGTGTAGAAAATACTCGCCACCGTTTCAAGTCGAATAAATGATACCGTCGCATCAATCAATTCGGGTTGCTGTTGCATGAAAATCGTCAGTTCTCTTGCAAATACAATCACGAAAAATGCAAGCACCCCGTAAATGACAAAGATGACGATCAATCCTGTCTTAATTTTGTTTTCGTACGCGCCTTGGTCCGTCAGTGACAACGCCAAAACAAAAAACAAAGGCAACAACAACGCTTCTTGGACCACTTCATATAAGAGGTGAACCCAAGCCAATTGCGAGGCGATATTG